>JAGXBI010000338.1 GCA_018971155.1 Burkholderiales bacterium | reverse complement strand
GAAATCACGCCTGCCTTGAAGCAGATCAATGCCGGCACCAAACTCAAACTCCAGGCTCGCCGTCGCCGCAAGAACGCGTTGGCGATCACCCTGTCCATGCTGGCGATGGCCTTCGGCCTGTGGTGGCTGCTCTGGATCCTCTACACCACCATCACGCTGGGCATCGGCGGCCTCTCGCTGAATCTGTTCGTTGCCGCCACGCCGCCACCTGGCTCGGATGGCGGCG
This sequence comes from Burkholderiales bacterium, assembly GCA_018971155.1. Taxonomy (GTDB): domain Bacteria; phylum Pseudomonadota; class Gammaproteobacteria; order Burkholderiales; family Burkholderiaceae; genus Pandoraea. The sequence continues at coordinate 3,616 of JAGXBI010000338.1, read as the reverse complement.
GTCTGGCCAATGCGATCGTCGGCAGCCTGATTCTCGTCTCACTGGCGACCTTGATCGGTACGCCGCTTGGCATTCTGGCAGGTGTGTATCTGGCCGAATATGGTCAATCGTCGTGGTCGGCCAGCTTGATCCGCTTTATCAACGACATTCTGCTGTCCGCCCCCTCGATCGTGATCGGGCTGTTCGTGTATGCGGTGATGGTCGCGCACATGGACCGCTTCTCCGGCTGGGCCGGCGTCATGTCGCTGGCATTGCTGGAGATCCCGATCATCATTCGCACCACGGAAAACATGCTGAAGCTGGTGCCGAATGCACTGCGCGAAGCCGCTTTCGCGCTTGGCACGCCCAAATGGAAAATCATTTCCCTGATCACGCTCAAGGCCTCGGTCGCCGGCATCGTCACCGGCGTGCTGCTGGCCGTGGCCCGGATTGCCGGCGAGACGGCGCCGCTGTTGTTCACCGCACTGTCCAGCCAGTTCTGGAGCGTCGACTTGAATCAACCGATGGCGAACCTGCCGGTCACCATCTACAAGTTTGCGATGAGCCCCTACGCGGGCTGGCAACAACTCGCCTGGGCGGGCGTTTTCATCATCACGCTTGGCGTGCTCGGATTGAACATTCTGGCGCGTGTGATATTCGCGAAAAAATAAACTGGCAAGGCGATCATGACTTCATTGTTGAGTGAAACTTCCTTCAAGCCGAAAATCGAGGTCAAAGACCTCAATTTTTACTACGACAAGTTCCATGCGCTGAAAAACGTCAATTTGCGCATCCCGGAACACAAGGTGACCGCGTTCATCGGCCCTTCCGGCTGCGGCAAGTCGACGCTGCTGCGCACCTTCAACAAGATGTACGCGCTGTATCCGGAGCAGCGCGCCGAGGGCGAGATCCTGATGGACGGCGAGAATCTGCTGACGTCCAAGCAGGATATCGCGTTGCTGCGCGCCAAGGTCGGCATGGTGTTCCAGAAACCCACGCCGTTCCCGATGTCGATCTACGACAACATCGCATTCGGCGTGCGTTTGTTCGAAAAGCTCTCCCGCTCCGAAATGGACGACCGCATCGAGTGGGCGCTGACCAAGGCGGCGCTGTGGAGCGAAGTCAAGGACAAGCTCAATCAGAGCGGCCACGGCCTGTCCGGCGGACAGCAGCAGCGATTGTGCATTGCCCGCGGCATTGCGATTCGCCCTGAGGTGCTGCTGCTCGACGAACCGTGCTCCGCGCTCGATCCGATCTCCACCGGCCGCATCGAAGAGCTGATCGCCGAGCTCAAGAGCGAATACACCGTGGTCATCGTGACGCACAACATGCAGCAGGCCGCACGCTGCTCCGATCACACCGCATACATGTATCTGGGCGAGCTTATCGAGTTTGGTGAAACGGAGAAGATCTTCATCAAGCCGAGCCGCAAGGAAACCGAAGACTACATTACTGGCCGTTTTGGCTAACTCATGACACAGGAGAAGCCATGTCAGATAAACATCTTTCCAGTCAATTCGACACCGACCTGAATCAAGTATGCTCGCGCGTCCTGGAAATGGGCGGGCTGGTCGAGTCTCAAATCGTCAATGCGATGCAGGCGTTGAACAATTTCGATCGCGGTCTGATCGAGACCGTGCGCGCGCAGGAGCACAAGCTCAACGCGATGGAAATCGAAATCGACGAGGAGTGCAGCAACATCATCGCGCGGCGCCAGCCGGCCGCCCGCGATCTGCGGTTGCTCATGGCGATTTCGAAAACCATCACCAATCTCGAGCGCGCGGGTGACGAGGCCGAAAAGATCGCCAAGCGCACCGGCCGGATCATGGACGATGCGGCGGGTCACTCGTTGAATCATTCCGAGATCAAGATCGCCGGCGACATGGCGGTCGCGCTGTTGCGCCGCACACTCGATGCCTTTGCCCGGCTCGACGTCGCCGAAGCGGCCGAGATCGTGCGTGACGACAAGGCCATCGACGATGAATTCCGCGCCTTCGTCAGAAAGCTCGTCACCTACATGATGGAAGACCCGCGCACCATTTCGGTCGGACTCGACTTCCTGTTCATCGCCAAAGCGGTCGAGCGTATTGGCGATCATGCGAAGAATATCGCCGAATTCGTGATCTATATCGTGCGCGGCACCGACGTTCGCCATGTATCGCAGGAAGATCTGGAACGGGAAGCGTTAGGTAAATAACACCAGCGACAGTTTGAGAGGATGCAATGCCGAGCAGCATATTGATTGTCGAAGATGAGCCAGCGATTTCCGAGTTGATTTCGGTCAACCTGCAACACGCGGGTCACTATGCGATTCGCGCGTACAACGCTGAACAGGCGCAGACGCTGATCAGCGACGTATTGCCCGATCTGGTCCTGCTCGATTGGATGCTGCCTGGCCAGTCAGGCGTGGCCTTCGCGCGCGAATTGCGCAATAACGAACGCACCAAGCACATCCCGATCATCATGCTGACCGCGCGCAGCGAGGAGCAGGACAAGATCATGGGGCTCGAGCTGGGCGCCGACGATTACGTCACCAAGCCGTTCTCGCCCAAGGAACTCATGGCGCGCATCAAGGCTGTGCTGCGCCGGCGCGCGCCGCAGTTGACCGAGGACGCCGTCAGCGTCAACGGCCTGCGCCTCGATCCGGCTACCCATCGCGTCACCAGCCAGCGCGAGGGCGAGGAAATCAAGCTCGATCTGGGGCCGACGGAATTTCGCCTGCTGCATTTTTTCATGACGCATCCGGAGCGTGTGCACAGCCGCACTCAGTTGCTCGACCAGGTTTGGGGCGATCACGTGTTCGTCGAAGAGCGCACGGTGGACGTGCACATCAAGCGATTGCGCTCGGCGCTCAAACCGACTGGCTACGATTCCATGATCGAGACGGTGCGTGGCAGCGGCTATCGCCTGACGAAATCCGGCTGACATGCCGCGCGGGGCGGGCTGTGCCGCCGCCATACGTCATGGCGGTCACGGGGGACATGGTTCAATTGCTTAAGCTATGAATATCATCTGGGCGCGAACAGTCGCCTTGGCTTGCCTGCTCGGAGTGGTGGCGGTGGCGCTGGGTTGGCTTTTCGGATCGAAAATCGGATTTGCCTTCGCGATTGCCGCCCTGTTGCTGCAGGTTCTGTTCAATACCTACCATGCGCAGCGCCTATGGCGGCTGCTCGATGCCCCAGTCTATGGCGAAGTGCCGAGCTCGATCGGCATGTGGGGCGAGATTTATTACCGCCTGTATCGCCTGGCCAAGCGCTGGCATAACCAGGTCAGACAGGTCGAGCAGCAGCACAATCGCTTTATCCAGGCGATTCAGGCGTCGCCCAATGGCGTGGTAATGCTCGACGAGCACAATCAAATCGAGTGGTGCAACGCCATTTCCGAACGGCATTTCGGCCTGAATGCGCGGCGTGACGTGCGCCAGCAAATCACGCACCTGTTGCGTCAGCCCGAATTCGTTCACTACCTGGCGATGCATCGCTACGACGAGGCGCTCAGCATGCATCATATGGGAGAGCAGCACAACAACGTCCTGTCGGTGCAGGTGTTCCCGTATGGCGACAATCGCAAGCTGATTCTGTCGCACGACATCACGCAACTGGAGCGCACCGAGACCATGCGGCGCGATTTCGTCGCA
>JAGXBI010000025.1 GCA_018971155.1 Burkholderiales bacterium | reverse complement strand
GTTGCGTTGATGGTCGGCAACGCGCACGGTGTCGTCATGGTCGTCGAAATCGTAAGTCGCGCCGGTCAGCGCGCATCCGTCCATGGCCGCGGGCGGGGCGACGTAGCCGTCGCCGCACACCACGGCGCGCAAAGCGGCGAGTTCGCCCGGCGGCAGCCCGGTCAATTGGCCACGCACCGACTTGAGCGGCAAATCACCGCGTGCCAGATACGGCTGCAGCAATTGCCCGGCCTGGCCGGCATTGGCGAGGATGGCTACCGGTGCCTGTGCCAGCGTGGTGCCCTCCGCATCGAGCGCATGCCAGGCGGTATCGCACCGCTCGAGCCGGATGACGGCCGCCCCGGTCACCAGGGTCGCCGCATCGCCGGCGGCCATCAACTGCGCCCGGCACAGACTGGCCGGATCGATCCAGCCGCCCTGGCCAAACCATAGCCCGCCCTGGGCGACCGGCATGCCAGCCAGGCGCGCCGCCTCTTGCCGGTCGACCGCGCGCACATAGGCGGGCGGATAGCCAAGCGCGTCGAGCAGGCCCGGCAGCGCGTGGCTCGCCGCGTCGTCGTCGGCCAATTGCAGCAAGCCGGTGCGGGACCAGCGCAACGGGTAGTGTTTCTCCAGGGCTTGCCAATGCGCCAGCGCGTGCAGATAGCCGGCGCGGGTCAGACGCGCCAGAACGTTGTCGTCGCGCGAGAGTTGCGGGTGAAATACGCCCGCCGGATTGCCCGAGGCTTCCCGTGCCGGAGCGTCGCGGCGTTCGAGCAGCGTGACGCGCCAGCCGTTGGCCGTCAGATTGCAGGCCAGTGCGCAGCCAGCCAGCCCGGCGCCGATCACCAGCGCGTGCCGTTCGGGCCATGCCGCGACAGCCGGCGGCTCGTGCCGGCGCACTCGCCAGCGCGGCGCAAAGCGGCCAGCCAGCATATCCCGCTTGCGCCCGTAACCCGGGCGCTTGCCGACTTCGAAGCCGGCATCGAGCAGCCCGCGCCGAACCAGGCCGGCAGCCGTATAGGTGGCTACCGTGGCGTCGGTGCGTGCCATGCGCGCAAGCGCCTTGAATACGGGCGGCGACCACATCGCCGGGTTCTTCGCCGGCGAGAAGCCGTCCAGATAAAAAGCATCGGCGCCGACACGCAGTTTCGGCAGCCACTCGAGCAGATCGCCGAACGCAACGGTGAGCGACAGCCCGTCGCCGAGCGACAGGCGATGCAGGCCAGGCAAGGGCAGCGGCCAGGCGGTGCACAGCGCATCGATCAACGGCGCGAGTGGCGCCCATTCCGGATGAAGCGAGAGGTGTTGGTAGGCACGCCGCAAATCGTCCGGCGTAAACGGGTGTTTTTCGACCGAGACGAAATGCAGTTGTGGCGCCGCGGCCAGTGCGGGCAGGGCGGCGACATGGGCGCGCCAGGCCGCCCACGTCGCCAGGAAATTCAGGCCGAGCCCAAAGCCGGTCTCGACGATCGTGAAGCGGGTGCGCTCCTGCCAGCGGGCCGGCAGATCGTTGCCGCCGAGAAAGACATGCGCGGCCTGTCCAAGACCGCCGTCGGTACTGTGATAGACGTCGTCGAACAGCGGTGAATACGGAAAGCCTTCGGCGGTAAAGGCCAGCGTTGCCGGCACGATCGGAGCGGTCATGAGCTCACGCTACCGCCTGCAGCGAAAAGCCCGCGGCGCGCCAGGCGTCCAGGCCGCCCAGCAATGGATGGACGTCGGCAAAGCCATGTTTGGCCAGCTCGCGCGCGACAATTGCCGCCGAGACTTCGTTGGGGCAATTGCAGAACAGGATGATCTTGCTGTCGCGCGGCAAGGTGTCGAGCTGGCCGACCAGGCGCTCGGGCGTGATGGTCAGGGCGCCAGGAATCGTGAACGGATCGAGCTGGCGCCGCGTCGGCATGCGCACGTCGATGATGACCGGCTCGATGCCTTCTTCCATCATTGCGTAGAGGTCGTCGACGCTGATGCGTGCCATGCGCAGCGAGCGCAGCAGCCGATGGCGCTGGAGCCAGCGGTTGCCCAGATAGAGCACGAAAACGATCGCCAGCAGCCCCAGCGCGCCTTGTCCGAGCGAATTCAGGGCGACCACCAGCGGTCCGATCTCACGCGCGAAACCCCGGCCGAGCAGCACCGCAACCCCCGACCACAGAATCGCGCCGATCGTGTCGAGCAGATAAAAGGTTCGCCAGCGCACGCCGAGCGCTGCGGCCATCGGCAGAGCCAGCGTCGACAGGCCGGGAATGAACTTGGCGAACATCAGGATCTTGATGCCCCAGCGTTCGATGAACCCCTCGGTGCGGCGCACGCAGGTATCCTGCGACAGCGAGAGCCGGCACAGGAACCGCAGGATATGGTGCCCGTAGCGCCGGCCCGCGGCAAACCACACGGTGTCGCCGATGAGCGCGGCGAGCACCGCCACGGCCACGATCAGCGCCGGGCCAAAAGTGCCGTCAGCGGCCGTGACCAGCAGCGTCGGATATGCCGGTACCGGCAAACCCAGGGTTTGCAGGAGGATATTGACGAACACCAGGATCAGCCCATACCTGGCAATCAGACTGACTAACATGCCCGCTCGCTTTTTTCTCGATGAATGGCGAACATGATAGCAAGGGCAGCGTCGCCGATCGACCGCACCGGCGCAACGCAATGTTGCACAATCGGCCGGAATGATCCGGCTCGCGGCCTCAGTGGCCCATCGCCGGCTTGGCGCCCTTTTTGGGCTTGGTCACCCACACCAGCATCGCCAGCAGCACGAACACATAGCCGGAGATATGAAAGATATCGTTGGTGGCAAGCATGTACGCGTGCTGCGTGACGAGCTGGTTGAGCAGGCCGATATCCTGCCCGCCGGCCAATCCCAGGCGATGCTGCAAGGTATCGAGAAAAGCGTTGGTTTGCTGCGAATAGACGTTGATCGACTCGATCAGCCGCGCATGGTGATAGATCGCGCGATCGTCCCATAGCGTGGTACTCACGGCGGTGCCGATCGCACCCGACAGCACCCGGAAAAAGTTGGACAGGCCGGCCGCGGCGGCCAGGTGATTGTCGTCGATGCTCGACAGCGTGATGGTCGTCATCGGTACGAAGAAGCAGGCAATGCCGATGCCTTGCACCAGGCGCGGCATGATGACCTGGTCGAATGTCATGTTCAGCGCGAAGCCGGAGTTCCAGAACGAGACCACCGCAAAAACCACAAAGGCGAACGAAGCGACCGCGCGCAACTCGAGCCGTTCCATATTCTTGCCGACGATGGGCGCCAGAATCAGGGCAAGCAGACCCACCGGCGCGGTGGCCAGCCCAGCCTGGCCGGCCGTGTATTCCATTACCGTCTGCAGCCAGAGCGGGAAGATCACCACCGACGCGAAGAACGTCATGTAGCCGAACGACGTGACGATCACACCGAGCGCGAAATTGCGGTCCTTGAACAGCGTCAGGTCGACGACCGGCTTATCCGAGGTGAGCTCCCAGATCAGCAGTACCGACAGGCAGATCACCGAGGTCACGGCGAGCACGACGATGAAAGTGGAATTGAACCAGTCGTGATCCTTGCCGTTGTCGAGCATCATTTGCAGCGCGCCGACGCCGACGGCCAACAGCGCCATGCCGATCAGATCGATCGGCAGCCGCTCGGTTTTCGTCTCCTGGCCGCGCAGCAGCACCAGGCAGGTGCCGAACGAAAAAATGCCGACCGGCACATTGATATAGAAGATCCACGGCCAGGTGTAATTATCGGTGATCCAGCCACCGACCACCGGCCCGAAAATCGGTGCGACGATCACCGTCATCGCCCACAGCCCCAGCGCCAGGCCGCGCTTGTCCTCGGGAAAACTGCGCAGCAAAATGGTTTGCGACAGCGGCACCATCGGCCCCGACACCAGGCCCTGCAACAGGCGAAACGCCACCAGGGTCTGCATGTTCGGCGCCAGGCCGCACAGCATCGAGGCCATGGTGAACAGGGCCACCGCCGACACGAACAGTTTGACCTCGCCCACCCGGCGCGCCAGCCAGCCGGTCAGCGGCACGGCGATGGCGGCAGCCACGGCATACGAACTGATGACCCAGGTCCCCTCGCTGTTCGACACGCCCAGGCTGCCGGCGATGGTCGGCACGGCGACGTTGGCGATCGACGTGTCGAGTACCTCCATGAAGGTGCCCAGTGCCAGGCCGACGGTCAGCAACGCCAGCGCGCCACCTTGCAGGCGGGCGGGCGAGGCGGCCGACGACGATCCGGCGGCGGGCATGGCTACATCGGACATGGGCGATGGAACTCCAACGACGGGCCCGTCACCGGGCACAAATTATCCAGGCCGACATTGTGGCCCGATGACGCTCGCCCGGGTTGGAATCAAACCACTAATAATTTTTTGCAGGCGGGCGGCGCGATACGCCGCGCCGAGCCCGTTGTTGACGGAAAAAGGAAGGACCGGATGGACGTAACGACCGTTTCGTTACGCACTTACTGCAGCGTCAGGCTGGCGCCGGCCGGCAGAATGTCGCCGGTATCTTCGAGATCCTCGAGAAAAAACGGTTCGGTGTTCAGTTCGCGCGAAGCGCCCGGCTGGCCGGCATACCAGCGCACCATCGCCATGTTGCCGAGGATGCGTGTGACGATGCCGACCGCGCCCTGCGGCACGGCGATATGACTGGATTTGACGATGGAGCCTACTTGCATGGCGCCTTCTCCCTTAAAACTGCGATGCTTCAAATATAGCGCAAACCTCAACTCGTCACGGGCGTGACCGGCAGGGTGTCGGGCAACAATCGGTAGATCGGTCCGCGCGGCGTGATGATCGAATGCACCAGGACATAATCCGAGCAAGGCCAGGCAAACGTGCGCCGCACCAGCTCGGTCGGTGCGCGCCGGGCGTGCCGCAGCAGCGTCACGTGCGGATGAAAACCCGCGCCGCTGACGCGATGGCCATGCGCGCGCAATTGATGCAGCAGGCGCGAGCGCGTCGCGCGCAACTCCTCCGGCACCGTGCGCGCGCCGCTCCAGACGATTCGATTGCTCGGCCAATAACCTAGCAGATCGAGCGACAGCGAGCAGGGCGGCAGCGGCGTATTGCGCTGGATTTCACGCAGCGCCGGCAGTGCGGCGGGGTTGACCTCGCCCAGAAAAATCAACGTCAGATGCAACGTTTCGGCACGCATCACGCGCCCACCGCACTCGATTTGCGCCTCGCGCGCGAGATTGTGCAGCGCGGCGCGCAAGTCGTCGTTCGGCCACAGGGCGAAAAAGAGTCGCATCGGAGGGCTCCTTTTTTATTGCCATCTTACCGCCGCCCGACGGATTCGTCGCCCTTGGCGGTGCTGCCGATGCCAAAACGGTATGGCGCCTTGCGCGCCGCGCTGCAAAAAAGAGCGTTATTTACCGATACAAAACCGGCTGAAAATCACACCCAGCAAATCATCCGAAGTGAATTCGCCGGTGATGCCGTTGAGTTGCTCCTGGGCCAGGCGTAATTCTTCGGCGAACAAATCGAGCGCCTGGGCATTCTGCGCGGCGTGCGCCGCGGCGAGGGCCAGGTGTTCGCGCGCCTGGCGCAGCGCGGTGAGGTGGCGCTCGCGGGCGAGGAAGACGCTTTCGTGGCCGGCTTGCCAGCCGGCGATTTTCAGCAGCTCGGCGCGCAGCAGGTCGATGCCCTGTCCGGCCTTGGCCGACAGGCGCAGCGTGAGGGGCGCGCTAGCGTCGGCCGCCGCGACGCCGGGCGCTTGCCCGGTGAGATCGGTTTTGTTGAGCACCCGCACGACCGGAATGCCGGCCGGAAAGCGCGCGGCGATCTCGGTGTCGGCCGGCGTCATGCCGTCGCGTGCGTCGAGCAGATGCAGAATCACGTCGGCCTTTTCGATTTCGTGCCAGCTGCGTGCCACGCCGATCTGCTCGACCTCGTCCTGCGTCTCGCGCAGGCCGGCCGTGTCGATGATGTGCAGCGGGATGCCCTCGATCTGAATGGTCTGCTGCACCTTGTCGCGCGTGGTGCCGGCGATCGGCGTGACGATGGCCAGTTCGGCGCCGGCCAGCGCATTGAGCAGCGACGACTTGCCGACGTTCGGCTGACCGGCCAGCACCACGTTCAGGCCTTCGCGCAACAGGGCGCCCTGCCGCGCATCGGCCAGCACCTGCACGAGCTTTTCCTGAATGCGCGCAAGTTGGCCCAGCGCGTCGGCGCGCTGGAGAAAGTCGATTTCCTCTTCAGGAAAATCCAGCGTGGCCTCGACCAGCATGCGCAGTTGAATCAGCGCGTCGACCAGCGCATGGATCTCGCGCGAAAAGATGCCGTCCAGCGAGCGGCTCGCCGAGCGCGCCGCTGCCTCGGTGCTGGCCTCGATCAGGTCGGCCACGGCTTCGGCCTGCGCCAGATCGAGCTTGTCGTTCAGAAAGGCTCGCCGGGTGAATTCGCCCGGCTCGGCCAGCCGCACGCCAAACCCGGCACCGGCGTCGAGGCAGCGCTGCAGCAGCAGTTGCATCACCACCGGCCCGCCGTGCCCCTGGAATTCGAGCACGTCTTCGCCGGTATACGAATTCGGCCCCGGAAAATACAGCGCGATGCCCTGATCGAGCGGCGCGCCCTGCGCGTCGAGAAACGGCAGAAAGCTCGCATGACGCGGGCTCAGCAGGCGGCCGCACAGCGCATGCATGAGCGCTTCGGCCCCGGCGCTGCCGGCACGCCCGAGCGAGACCCGCACGACGCCAATGCCGCCGCGGCCCGGGGCGGTGGCAATGGCGGCAATCGGCGGTTCGTTGAAGGGAGCCATCAGGTGGTGCAAATCGATATCGTGAAAGTCATTGTGACACAGCGCGCCAATGGAAAACGCCCGCGACTTGCATCGCGGGCGCTCGGTCGGCTCAGGCGCAAACCGGCCTCAGGTCGCCTTCTTCGTCTTGTGTTGCCCCAGCATCCGGTTGATCGACCATTGCTGCGCGATCGACAGAATGTTGTTGACCACGTAATACAGCACCAGGCCCGACGGCAGGAACAGGAACATGAACGAGAACACCAGCGGCATGAACATCATCATCTTGGCCTGCACCGGATCGGGCGGCGTCGGATTCAGGCGCGTCTGAATGAACATCGAGACGGCCATCAGCACCGGCAGGATGTAATACGGGTCTTGCGCCGACAGATCGTGAATCCAGCCGAGCCAAGGCGCGCCGCGCATTTCCACGCTCGAGAGCAGCACCCAGTACAGCGCGATGAACACCGGAATCTGAATCACGATGGGGATGCATCCGCCGAACGGATTGACCTTCTCGGTCTTGTACAGCTCCATGAGCGCCGCATTCATCTTCTGCGGATCGCCCTTGTGGCGCTCGCGAAGCGCCTGCATGCGCGGCGTGATGACCTTCATGCGCGCCATCGACTTGTAGCTGGCGGCCGACAGCGGGAAGAACACCAGCTTCAGGATGACCGTCACCGCGATGATCGCCCAGCCCCAATTGCCGAGCAGCGCATGCAGCTTCGACAGCAGCCAGAACAGCGGCTTGGCGAGAATCGTGAACCAGCCGTAGTCCTTGAGCAGGTCCAGGCCCGGCGCGATCTGCGCGAGCATGTGCTCCTCCTGCGGGCCGGCGAACAGGCGCGCATCGACCGTTTCGGTCGCGCCCGGCGCCACCGTGCCCAGCGGCTCCTTCATGCCGACGCGGTACAGATCGGGGCCCAGCTTGCCCATGTAGTAGTCGCGCGACGCGCCCTGCTTGGGCACCCAGGCCGAGGCAAAATACAGCTGCACCATCGCAATCCAGCCGTTGTCGGCGCTCTTCGCGTAGCTGGCCTTGCCCTCGGTGATGTCCTTGAACGACACTTTCTGGAATTTGTCGGCGTTGGTGTAGATCGCCGGTCCGGTGAACGTGCTATGCGAGAATTTCGGGCCGGCGATCTGCGAGCCGTCGCGCACCAGCTCCATGTACAGCACCGGGCTGACCGGTTTCGTGCCGGTATTGACGACCTGGTTCTGCACGTCGATCACATAGCTGCCGCGCTTGAACGTATACGTGCGCACCAGCTTGACGCCATCCTTGACGGGCGAATCGAGCCGCACGCTCAGCGTGTCGCCGGTCATCGTCAGCGGACCGGGCTCCACCGTGAAAATATCGTTGTGATTCGGGAAATCGCCACCGATCAGGCCGGTGCGCGCCAGATACGTATGCGTGGCGGACTGGTCGAACAGCACCACGTGCTTGCCGGGCTCGGTCGGATCCGACCACTTGCGCAGCGCCAGGTATGTCAGCGTGCCGCCCTCGGTATTGATGTTCAGGTCGTACAGATCGGTCTGAACCTTGAGATTCTGACCTTGCGTCGCGGCCGTGGTGGCCGGAGCATTGCCCGGTGCGGCAGCCGTCGTGGCGCCGGCTTGCGGCAATGCGTTGGCGCCGTTCGCCCCGGAAGCGCCGCCCGGCGCGGCCGAGGTCGACGCGGTGTCCTGCATGGTCGGGAAGAAAATCGACGGGTGCCCGTGAAAGCGCTGCCAGTTGTCGAACAACATGACCAGCGATAACGCGAAAATGACCCAGAGTACGGTGCGTTTGATGTCCATGGAGCGATCTCTTGTTGGACGTAATCAGAAAAAGCGGTGGGGAAGACGGTGCGAGCCGTGCTTCGGATCCGACGTCGTGCTGCTGCGCGGCGCGGCGTTTTTCGCTTGACGAGGGGGCGGAACAGGGTCGCATCCGCCCGGGTGAAACGGATGACAGCGGCACAGACGGCACGCCGCGAGATAGGTTCCCCGTGCCGGGCCGTGCGTCTCGATCGCTTCGCGCGCGTAATCCGAGCAGCTCGGATAAAAGCGGCACCGGTCACCCAGCCAGGGGCTGATGGCCAGCTTGTAGAATCGCAAAAGCAACAGCAATAGGGTTCGCATATCAATCCGGCCGTGTCGGGGGAGTGCTGGATTTGCTCGGAGGGCCGCCAGCCTCGGCTGGGGCGGTGCCGCGCGCCGCGCGGGCTGCGGCGGCCTCGAAAAGCGACGCCAATTCAGCCCGGCAGGCCGTCTTGAGCGCGGCCGACGAGGCGGCGCGAAATTCCGTAGGCTCAAAACGGCGTTGCAAGCGTAGCACAAGATCCCAGCCGGCCAAACCGGATTGACGCAGCCGAAACAGGTCTCGCGCCGCGCGCTTGATCAGATTGCGGGTCACCGCATGCGGCGCATGGCGCCGGCCGACCACGACCCCCAGACGAGCGCGGTCGCCGTCGGGCCCCGGCGCTTCGCGCTGACGCATGTACAGCACGAAGTGCAAGCTCCGCCGCCAGGGCCGCAAACTAAAAACGGATGAAAATTCATCCGTTTTCAGAAGCCGCGCAGCTTTCGGAAAGCCGGCGGAGGTTTTCAAGCGCTCCGCGCACAAATCAACACGGAATCAGGCTTAAACAGCCAGGCGCTTACGGCCTTTGGCGCGACGCGCGCTGATGACCTTGCGCCCGCCACGGGTTTTCATGCGGACCAGGAAACCGTGGGTACGCTTGCGACGCGTGACGGAAGGCTGATAAGTACGTTTCATGATGACTCACTAATTAAAAAGGCCCAGCGCCGTGGCAAAGGCCATCGAAGGCGGCGTGCGCCGCCGGCCAGGGCCGGATGGGTATCCGTTATATTTTTGCAGAACCAGCTATTTAAGCTTTTTTTCCATTATGTGTCAAGAGCTTAGCGCAGAGCCCGTGCCGGGGCGGGTGCATGGAAATTGGATTTAGACCTGTGGATAACGTCCCCGCGCGGGGTCTTTGGCGTTAAAATCGACCCCATCACGTTTGACCGAGTTATTCGGCTGCGCGGCTTTTGCGCGGCGGACGGCCTTTTTGCGCGCGCGGCACCACGGGTGTTTCGCGGCGCGCCATGCCGTCGGCCGTCATGGGCTGGCCTGGCGTCGTGCCGCGGCGGCGGCACAGATTGGGCGCCTGAGGCAAAAGCACGCGCAACCCTCCTATAAGTAATAAATGAACGAATTCTGGCAACACTGCGCGACGCGTCTGGAAAAAGAACTGACGCCGCAGCAATATCGGACCTGGATCAAGCCGCTGGCGCCGCTCGAGTTCGACGAGCAGGCGCGCACGCTGCGTATTGCCGCGCCGAATCGTTTCAAGCTGGATTGGGTCAAGAATCAATTCTCCGGCCGCATCCAGGACATGGCCGCGGCCTTCTGGCAGGAGCCGGTCGAAGTGCAGTTCGTGCTCGACCCCAAGGCCGGGCAGCGGGGTGCGCCGGCTGGCCGGCCCAGCGCGCCGGCGGCCGCACCCATGAGCCCGTCGGCCATCGACGCCGCCGGACTCGCCGGCGAGTTGCCCGAGGTGGGCGCCAGCGAAGCCGAAATGGCGCGCCGCGCCTGGCGTGTAACGCCCCAGGAACCGCGTTCTTCGGAAAATCGTACCGAAATCGACGCGATCTACGAGCGTTCCAAGCTCAATTCCGCGCTGACCTTCGACAACTTCGTCACCGGCAAATCGAACCAGCTCGCGCGCGCCGCGGCGATTCAGGTCGCCAACAATCCGGGCACCTCGTACAACCCGCTGTTCCTCTACGGCGGCGTGGGGCTGGGCAAGACCCACGTGATCCACGCCATCGGCAATCAGTTGCTGCAGGAAAAGCAGAACCCGCGCATTCGCTACATCCACGCCGAGCAATACGTCTCCGACGTCGTCAAGGCGTATCAGCGCAAGGCGTTCGACGAATTCAAGCGCTACTACCACTCGCTCGACCTGCTGCTGATCGACGACATCCAGTTCTTCTCGGGCAAGAACCGCACCCAGGAAGAATTCTTCTACGCGTTCGAGGCGCTGATCGCCAACCGCGCGCAGGTCATCATCACCAGCGACACCTATCCGAAGGAAATCACCGGTATCGACGACCGCCTGATCTCCCGCTTCGACTCCGGCCTGACCGTGGCCATCGAGCCGCCCGAGCTCGAAATGCGCGTGGCCATCCTGATCAAGAAGGCACAGGCCGAGGGCGTCGCGCTCTCGGAAGACGTCGCCTTCTTCGTCGGCAAGCACCTGCGTTCGAACGTGCGCGAACTCGAAGGCGCGCTGCGCAAGATCCTGGCCTACTCGAAATTCCACGGCCGCGAGATCACCATCGAGCTCACCAAGGAGGCGCTCAAAGACCTCCTGACCGTGCAAAACCGGCAGATCTCGGTCGAAAACATCCAGAAAACCGTGGCCGACTTCTACAACATCAAAGTCGCCGACATGTATTCGAAAAAGCGGCCGGCCAACATCGCCCGGCCGCGCCAGATCGCCATGTATCTGGCCAAGGAACTGACGCAAAAGAGCCTGCCGGAGATCGGCGAGCTGTTCGGCGGGCGGGACCACACCACCGTCCTGCACGCGGTGCGCAAAATGGCCGAAGCGCGCGGCAAGGACGCGCAGCTCAACCACGAATTGCACGTATTGGAGCAGACCTTGAAGGGATGATCGGGGGCGGCGGCCAGGCCTGGGGATAAGCAGGGGAGCTTTTGTGAATAAACGGCCTTTTGGGGCACAATACGGGTTGCGTCCACAAACTCCCCACACGCTGTGCGGCCCCTTGTCCGACCAGTTATCCGATTGGCAATTATTTGAAGCGAAAGGGAAAATAGCGGTTTTCCAACGCTTTTGCAGGACACTATTACTTATTACGAAGGATATATATGCAATTGGTCAAAACCCAAAGGGATAACCTGCTGCGGCCACTGCAAACCGTGAGCGGCATCGTCGAACGCCGCCACACCCTGCCGATCCTGGCGAATCTTCTGATTCGCAAGACCGGCCAAGACATATCCTTCCTCTCGACCGACCTCGAATTGCAGATCACCACCCGCGCCGACTGCGGCGCCGGGGCCAGCGACGTCGCCACCACCGTGGCCGCGCGCAAGCTGCTCGACATTCTGCGCAACGTGCCCGACAGCGAAGTCTCGCTGTCGCTGTCCGACAAGCGCCTGACCGTGCAGGCCGGCAAGAGCCGCTTCGCCCTGCAGACGCTCGCCGCCGAAGACTTCCCGACGGTGACCGAGGCCAAGGACTACGGCGCGAGCTTCGAGCTGCCGCAAAAGACCTTCCGCCAGCTGCTGGCGATGGTGCATTTCGCGATGGCCCAGCAAGACATCCGCTACTACCTCAACGGCATGCTGCTGGTGGTCGACGGCAAGCAGATCATCGCCGTGGCCACCGACGGCCACCGCCTGGCCTACTGCAGCACCGCCTCCGACCAGGAACTCGCGCGCCAGGAAGTCATCATCCCGCGCAAGACCATCCTCGAGCTGCAACGCCTGCTCGAAGACATCGACGACCCGGTCAAGATCGACGTCGCGCCCAGCCAGGTCAAATTCACCTTCGGCCAGGTCGAGCTCGTCTCCAAGCTGGTCGAGGGCAAATTCCCCGACTTCACGCGCGTGATTCCCAAGGGCTACAAAAACAGCTTCGTGATCGGCCGTGAAGAACTGCAGCGCGCGCTGCAGCGCGCGGCGATCGTCACCTCCGACAAATTCAAGGGCGTGCGCTGCATGCTCGAGGCCAACCTGCTCAAGATCACCGCCAACAACGCCGAACAGGAAGAAGCGCAGGAAGAACTCGAAATCGACTACGGCGGCGATGCTCTCGACATCGGCTTCAACGTCACCTACCTGCTCGACGTCCTGTCCAACCTGAAAGTCGAAAACATCCAGATCAGCTTCGGCGACGCCAACTCCAGCGCGCTGATCACCCTGCCCGACAACAACGACTTCAAATACGTCGTCATGCCGATGCGCATCTGAGCGCGCGCAGCACGCACGACCGAAGGGGCCGCGACGCCCCTTCGGCGTTTCTGAAGTTTCGCAGTACCGCAGTAAACCGGAAGATACTCATGAGCGAACAGCAAAACCCGCAAGCCGACACCAGCTCGACCAGCTACGGCGCGTCGTCGATTCAAATCCTCGAAGGACTCGAAGCGGTGCGCAAGCGGCCAGGCATGTACATCGGCGACACTTCCGACGGCACCGGCCTGCATCACCTCGTGTTCGAAGTGCTCGACAACTCCATCGACGAAGCACTCGCCGGCTACTGCGACGACATCCTCGTTACCATCCACGCCGACAACTCCATTTCGGTGCTCGACAACGGGCGCGGCGTGCCCACCGGCATCAAGTTCGACGACAAGCACGAACCCAAACGCAGCGCGGCCGAAATCGTCATGACCGAACTGCACGCCGGCGGCAAGTTCGACCAAAACAGCTACAAGGTCTCCGGCGGCCTGCACGGCGTGGGCGTGTCGTGCGTCAACGCGCTCTCGAGCTGGCTGCGCCTGACCGTGCGGCGCGACGGCAAGAAGCACTTCATGGAATTCCATCGCGGCATCCCGCAGGAGCGCATCGTCGAGGAGCAGAACGGCGTGCAGGTCTCGCCGCTCAAGATCATCGGCGACACCGACAAGCGCGGCACCGAAGTGCACTTCCTGGCCGACGAAACCATCTTCGGCAACGTCGAATTCCATTACGACATCCTCGCCAAGCGCATGCGCGAACTGTCGTTCCTCAACAACGGCGTGCGCATCCGCCTGGTCGACCAGCGCACCGGCAAGGAAGACGACTTCGCCTTCGCCGGCGGCGTCAAGGGCTTCGTCGAATACATCAACAAGAACAAGGCGGTGCTGCACCCCAACATCTTCCACGTCACCGGCGAGCGCGACGGCATCGGCGTGGAAGTCGCAATGCAGTGGAACGACAGCTACAACGAAAACGTGCTGTGCTTCACCAACAACATCCCGCAGCGCGACGGCGGCTCGCACCTCACCGGCCTGCGGGCGGCCATGACGCGGGTCATCAACAAATACATCGAAGAGCACGAGCTCGCCAAAAAAGCCAAGGTCGAAACCGCCGGCGACGACATGCGCGAAGGCCTCACCTGCGTGCTCTCGGTGAAAGTGCCCGAGCCCAAGTTTTCTTCGCAGACCAAAGACAAGCTCGTCTCGTCGGAAGTGCGCGCGCCGGTCGAGGAATATGTCGCCAAGGCGCTCGAAGAATTCCTTCAAGAGACGCCCAACGACGCCAAGATCATCTGCGGCAAAATCGTCGAGGCCGCCCGTGCCCGCGAAGCCGCGCGCAAGGCCCGCGAAATGACGCGCCGCAAAGGCGTGCTCGACGGCGTGGGCCTGCCCGGCAAGCTCGCCGACTGCCAGGAGAAAGACCCGGCACTGTGCGAAATCTACATCGTCGAGGGTGACTCCGCCGGCGGCTCCGCCAAGCAGGGCCGCGACCGCAAATTCCAGGCCATCCTGCCGCTGCGCGGCAAGGTGCTCAACGTCGAGAAGGCCCGCTTCGACAAGCTCATCTCCAGCGAGCAGATCGTCACGCTCATCACCGCGCTCGGCTGCGGTATCGGCAAGGACGACTACAACATCGACAAGCTGCGCTACCACCGCGTCATCATCATGACCGATGCCGACGTCGACGGCGCGCACATCCGCACCCTGCTGCTCACCTTCTTCTACCGCCAGGTGCCCGAACTCATCGAGCGCGGCTACATCTACATCGCCCAGCCGCCGCTCTACAAAATCAAGCACGGCAAGGAAGAGCGCTACATCAAGGACGAGTCCGAGCTCAACGCGCACATGCTGCGCCTCGCGCTCAACGGCGCCGAACTGCTGCCCAACGCCGGCGCCACGCCGATCACCGGCGAAGCGCTGGGCGAACTCGCCCGCAGCTACCTGCTCGCCGAAGCCGTCACCGGGCGCGTCGGCCACGTCATCGACGCGGCCGCGCTGGGCGCCATCACCGACGGCATTGAAATCCGCCTCGACAGCCAGGACGCCGCGGAAGCCTCCGCCAAGGCGCTCGAAGCCGCCCTCAACGGCGACCCGCTCAAGCCCGAGACCACCGTGCGCGCCACCTACGACGACGTTCGCGAAGCCCACGCGCTGCGCATCGAACGGCGCCGCCACGGCAACGTCAAGGTCAGCGTGCTCGACGACGACTTCGTGCAATCGGCCGACTACCGCCAGCTCACCACCACCGCGCAAACCTTCAAGGGCCTCATCGGCGAAGGCGCCACCATCAAGCGCGGCGAGCGCTCGCAAGCCGTCACCGACTTCAAGAGCGCCATGCGCTGGCTGCTCGCCGACGCCGAGCGCAACGTCAGCAAGCAACGCTACAAAGGCCTCGGCGAAATGAACGCCGAACAGCTGTGGGAAACCACCATGGACCCCAACGTGCGCCGCCTGCTGCGCGTGCAAATCGAAGACGCCATCGCCGCCGACGGCATTTTCACGACGCTCATGGGCGACGACGTCGAACCGCGCCGCGCGTTCATCGAGACGAATGCGTTACGGGCGGGGAATATTGATGTTTGAGGGGTGAAGAAACCCCGCATCCGGCGAGTTGCTGTGTGAGGCAACTCGCTGGATATTTCTGATAGTTCAAACGAAGTCCATCGGCGGTAAGTCGCAACGCCGATTTCCAAAAGCCTGATGCCATCGTCCTGATAGGCAACTTCTCATTTCAAGTACCCCTAAGCAAAAATATACTGGACGACTGCTTAAGCAAACCGATTCGAGGAGGCTTTGTGGCAGCGGGTATCGGTAAGGCAAGGTCGGGGCATTTTGCGGCAGCTTGCAGCACATCTGGAGCTGCTCGCGGGACGCTTGCCGACAGGGCCGCATTCACCGAGGCCTCTATCTTGATCAAAAAAATGCACAGCGGTCGTTGGTCGATATCGAAATTTACCTATTAGGTAAAGAATGATAAGATGAGGACGCCTTGGAAATTCGGTACAAGGACAAGAAAGTCCGCGAGTTGTGTGAAAAACAGGCCGTCGCCGAGAAAAAACTCGGGACGGCCTCTGCACGTAAGCTGAAGGTGCGGTTGGTGGCGCTCGAAGCGGCTGCATGTGTCACCGATCTGATCGCCGGCAATCCTCATCCTCTCAAGGGAGATCGTCTCGGGCAGTTCGCGCTTGACCTTGCCGGCGGCTGGAGATTGGTTTTCGCCCCGGATCATGACCCGTGCCCCTTACGCCCTGACGGCGGCGTTGAATGGTCCGAGGTTACGATCATCAACATTGAATACATAGGGGATTATCATGACTGAACCCAGAGCCCCTTTTGCTCCAGACTGGGCCTTGCCCCCCGGCGAATCAATTCTGGATATTGCCGAAGAACGCGGCTGGACTCAGGCCGAATTGGCGCAGCGTCTGGGTTATAGCGAAAAACATATCAGCCAGCTCATCAACGGCAAAGTGCCGCTTACCGTGGACGCAGCGCAGCGCCTGGAACGTGTGCTGGGCAGCACCATGGATTTTTGGCTAACGCTCGAAGCAAACTACCAAAAGCATAAAGCCAGACTTGAAGCTGCGCAGCGCCATGCCGGCTGGGTTTCCTGGTTGGAAGAGCTGCCGATTAAGGAGCTGATGGCATGCGCGGCTATTCCGAAGCAACGTCTGGATAGCAGACATAAACCCGGTCTGGTCGAGAGTTGCTTGCGCTTCTTCGGAGTTGCCTCGCCTGACGAGTGGCGTGCTCACTACGGCGGCATGCAGGTGGCTTTCCGCCGCAGCCGTGCCGAACAAAGCGATGTGGGTGCGATCTCGGCTTGGCTGCGTCTTGGTGAGCAACAGGCCGAAAAGCTCGATGGACCCAAGTACGACAAGGTGAGTTTCGAGAAGGCTTTACACATGATTCGCGGCATGACCTGCGAGCCGCCCGAGATGTTCGAGCCGAAAATGCGCACGCTGCTGCACGGTGCCGGCGTGCTATTGGTTCTGGTGCCAGCCATTCCTCGGGCGCACGTGAGCGGCGTGGCTCGCTGGCTGAGCCCGACGCGACCTTTGATACAGCTGTCGCTGTACGGAAAAACCAACGACAAATTCTGGTTCAGTTTTTTCCACGAAGCAGCCCACATAGTGCTACATGCCAACAGCAAGGAAGACAAGAAATCCATTTTCCTGGATGACCCCAACGCCGCGCACACCAGCGACCCTCGTGAGCGTGAAGCCAACGAGTGGGCCGGAAACTGGTTGATTCCCCCGCAACATGTTCAAACATTGGCCAACCTCAAAACCAGAACGGCCGTTACCGATTTTGCGGCACGGATTGGTATCCACCCAGGCATCGTGGTCGGGCGGTTACAACATGACAAGCTGATTGAGCCGTCCTGGATGAACGACCTGAAGCAGAGCTTCCGCTTCGAAGCGTCGGTAAATGGGTGAACGGAAATCTATAACCCGGCTGGCGCCAGGCAAAGGCCAACGACACGTCAAGCCAGAAAGCCGCACAACCAAGCGCTGAAACAAGCCCGGCCAATGAGCCCCGTTTATCTGCTATTCAGCTATTCAATAAATATCCGAATAACAGATATCTTTCAAATATCTGAAAACCAGCTAAAATAAAAATAGCTGAATCTCGGATACAAGCCATGTCTCCTACCTTACCGCCGCAACCGTTGCTGACCGCCCTGCAGCTTGGCCAACTGCTCAAGGCTGCCCGCAAACGCCGCAAGTTGACGCAGGCGCAGGTGGCGGCGCGATTGGGCCTGAGCCAGAACCGCGTCTCCTATCTGGAACAACACCCGGACGAAATGAGTTTCAAGCAATTGCTTGGCTGGTGCGCGGCCGTTGGGCTCACATTGCGCCTGGGTGAGCGGGAAAGTCTCGAATCGGTTCCCTCGACGGAGTGGTGACATGGGGCGCCGTTCGCATAGCCAAACGCTGACGCTCTGGGCCAACGGAGAGCACGTCGGGCGCTGGACCATCACCGCCCGCGGCGACATGGAACTGCAATACGCCGCACAGTGGCTCGCCTCCGCGCGCGGCCGGCCGATATCTTTGTCGCTGCCGTTCAACCTCAACAATGAACCGTTGAAAGGCGGCAACGTCGCTCACTATTTCGACGGCCTGTTGCCAGACAGCGACGCCATCCGCAAGCGTGTTGCGGCCCGCTTCAAGACGGGCTCCATCGAATCCTTCGACCTGCTGAGCGCCATCGGGCGCGATTGCGTGGGCGCACTGCAACTCCTGCCGGAAGGCGAGGTGCCTTCCGGTGTCGACGTTATCGACGGCGTGGTCGTGGACGATGAAGCCATCGAGCGCCACCTGCTTGAGGTCGCCACCCCCGACCGGTTCGCCGGCGCCCGGGACCCGGACGACGACTTCCGAATCTCGCTCGCCGGCGCTCAGGAGAAAGACGCCTTTCTATGGTGGGGCGGCAAGTGGCTGAAGCCGCGCGGCGCGACGCCCACCACACACATCTTCAAGCTGCCCCTTGGCCTGGTCGGCGGCCGGCAGGCAGACTTCACCACCTCGGTGGACAACGAGTGGCTATGCCTTCGCTTGCTCCAGGCCTATGGCCTGCCCACGGCCGAAGCCCGCATCGCCACGTTCGGCAAACTGCGCGTGCTCGTCGTGGAGCGATTCGATCGCTCGGTGTCGTCCGACGGCACGCGGCTCTTTCGGCGCGTGCAGGAAGACTTCTGCCAGGCCACCGGAACATCGCCGCTGGTCAAGTACGAGAACGAAGGCGGGCCGGGCCTCATGCAACTGTTCACCCTGGTGCAGCAATCGCTCGATGCCGGGCGCGACCTGCGCACCCTCATGGCCTCGCAAATCCTGTTCTGGATGCTGCGCGCGCCGGACGGCCATGCCAAAAACTTCAGCATTCAGCCGCAGCCCGGCGCCGCAGGCGGCTTTCGGCTCACCCCGATGTACGACGTGATGTCCGCCTACCCAGTCATCGGTGAAGGACCCAACCAATGGGCCGCGCAGGACCTCAAATTGGCGATGGCACTGCTGGGCAAGAACCGACACTACCGCATGCACGAAATCCAGCGCCGGCACTTCAACAGCACGGCCAGAAAAGTCGGTTATGGAGAAAACGCCGAGCCGTTGCTTCAGGAGCTGATCGCACGAACGCCCGGGGCGGTGGCACAAGTACAAGCGGAACTGCCGGCCGGCTTTTCGCAGCAGGTGGCCGACCGGCTGCTGGGTGGTTTGCTCGACGCCGCCCGGGTGCTTGAGGGGATGCCGGCGGGGTGATTGCTAACCGCTCACGTCAGCGTGGCTTTTTGTGAATCGGATGCGTACAACGCTGAACGTTCGCCTCGAAAACGCCGATGATCATGAAAAGAGCCACACGTTCCTGTTCACGCGGAACTCTTGATTGCTGGCACCTGCTTACCACATTCAGCCGAAGATGCTCGGTATCGGCTACCAGCAACTGCGCGTCGGCGCCCCAAGTGGCTCATTTTTACTCCGCGCGTAGCAAAGT
>JAGXBI010000337.1 GCA_018971155.1 Burkholderiales bacterium | reverse complement strand
CGAGTCCATCGAATTCGGCCGGATCGGCGCGCAAGCCGCCAAGCAGGTAATCCTGCAACGGATTCGGGATGCCGAGCGCGAGCAGATTCTGAACGATTTCCTCGAGCGCGGCGAAAAGATCATGACCGGGACGGTCAAGCGTATCGACAAGGGCAACCTGATTGTCGAGTCTGGCCGGGTCGAGGCGCTGCTGCGTCGCGATCAATTGATTCCAAAGGAAAATCTGCGCGTGGGCGACCGCGCTCGCGCGTATATCGTGAAGGTCGATCGTACCGCCCGTGGGCCGCAGATCGAACTGTCGCGCACGGCGCCTGAATTCCTCATCAAGCTTTTCGAGATCGAGGTGCCCGAAATCGAGCAGGGCCTGCTGGAAATCAAGTCAGCCGCGCGTGATCCAGGCGTGCGTGCAAAAATAGCGGTTGTTGCTTACGATAAGCGTATCGACCCCATCGGTACCTGCGTTGGCATCCGTGGCACGCGAGTGCAGGCGGTGCGCAACGAACTGGGCGGGGAGAACGTCGATATCGTGTTGTGGTCGGAAGACCCGGCGCAATTCGTGATCGGTGCGCTTGCGCCTGCCGCGGTTCAGTCGATCGTGGTCGACGAAGAAAAGCACAGCATGGACGTGGTGGTCGATGAAAACGAACTGGCTGTCGCCATTGGGCGCAGCGGTCAGAATGTGCGTCTGGCCAGCGAGTTGACCGGATGGCAGATCAACATCATGACGCCGGACGAATCGGCCGAGAAGCAAAACCAGGAACATGGTGAGCTGCGCAAGCTGTTCATGCAACGCCTCGACGTCGACGAAGAAATGGCAGATATCCTTATCGAGGAGGGCTTCTCCAGCCTCGAGGAAATCGCCTACGTTCCGCTCAACGAAATGCTTGAAATCGAGGCATTCGACGAGGATACGGTGCATGAGTTGCGCAATCGCGCACGCGACGCGCTCCTGACGATGGCCATTGCCAGCGAAGAGAAGGTCGAAGGCGTAGCCCTCGATCTCAAGAGTCTCGACGGCATGACGACGGAGCTGCTGGCCAAGCTGGCCGAGCACAACATTCAGACGCGTGACGATCTGGCCGAATTGGCCGTCGACGAACTGGTCGAGATGACCTCGATCGACGAAGAGCAGGCGAAGGCGCTGATCATGAAAGCGCGTGAGCATTGGTTCCAGTGATTTGCCAGATCGCATGCATATGGAACAGTAAATTTTGAGTTAACCGCAAGGACTCGGTCCTTGCCTGAAGAGGTTTGAATGGCGAGCATCAACGTAGCCCAATTTGCTGCAGAATTGAAAATGCCGGCCGGCGTGCTGCTGGAGCAATTGAAAGCCGCCGGTGTGGACAAGCGCAGCGCGGACGATTCACTGACTGAGGCCGACAAGGCGCAGTTGCTGGATCATCTGCGCCGGTCGCATGGTGCCGGTGACGGCGAGAAGAAAAAGATCACTTTGACGCGCCGTCAGACCTCCGAAATCAAACAGGCGGATTCTTCGGGAAAGGCCCGCACCATTCAGGTGGAAGTCCGCAAGAAGCGTGTCTTCGTCAAACGGGACGATACGCCGATCGAGGTCGCCGAAGCACAACCCGCGGAACCGGTGGTCAGCGACGCGGAACTTGCCCGGCGCGAGGAAGAGGCGCGCCGTCAGGCCGAGTTGTTGGCGCGCCAGGCTGAAGAGCTGCGGGAACGCCAGGAGCGTCTGGCCCGCGAGGAAGCGGAACGTCAGGCTCGCGAAGCAGCTGCCGCCGAGGCAGAACGCGAACGCGCTGCCGCTGCCGCCGCGGCCGAGCACGCTGCCCAGCACGCCACGGTAACCGCAGAGCAAGAGGCGACCGTACCGAGCGACGCGGGCGGCTCGACGCAGGCTGCTCAGGCCGACGGCAAGGAAGCCGCCGCTGCAGCGGCGCGCGAAGCCGAAGCGGCGCAAGCGCGCGCGGCCTCCGAGCAGGCGCGTGTCGAGGAAGATGAAATCCGCAAACGGCGCGCGGCCGCCGAGTCCGAGGCGCGTGCCATTCGCGAGATGATGAACGCGCCGCGCAAAGTGCTCAAGGCGCCCGAGCCGCAGCCGGCGGCAGCCAAGACCGAAAACAAGGGTACGCTCCACAAGCCTGCCAAGGCTGCCAAGCCCGAGGAAAAGAAAGAAGAGAAGAAACCCGTCAGTGCGACGGCCGCCGCGGCAGACAAGGGCAAGAAGCCGGTCAAGCAGGCGGGTGCGCCGTCGACGTGGCAGAAGGACGACGCCGGTCGCAAACGCAGCATCAAGACCCGTGGTGATTCGTCGGGCGGTGTCGGCGACGGATGGCGCGGACCGAAAGGCCACCGCCGGCATGCCCAGGAAGATCATCGGCAGGTGTTCCAGGCGCCGACCGAGCCGGTCGTGCGCGAGGTGATGGTGCCGGAGACCATTAGCGTGGCGGATCTGGCGCACAAGATGTCGGTCAAGGCGTCCGAGGTTATCAAGCTGATGATGAAGCTTGGCCAGATGGTCACGATCAATCAGGTGCTCGATCAGGAAACGGCCATGATCGTGGTCGAGGAACTCGGGCACACGGCGATTGCCGCGAAGCTGGATGATCCCGAAACGGCGCTCGAACTCGGTGGCGAACATGTCGACGCCGAAGCATTGCCGAGACCGCCGGTGGTGACGGTGATGGGGCACGTCGATCACGGCAAGACCTCGCTGCTTGATTACATCCGGCGCGCCAAGGTAGCGGCGGGCGAAGCTGGCGGCATTACCCAACACATCGGCGCTTATCACGTGGAAACGCCGCGCGGCGTTGTCACGTTCCTCGATACCCCGGGGCACGAGGCATTTACCGCAATGCGCGCGCGTGGTGCGCAATCGACCGATATCGTGATTCTGGTGGTTGCGGCTGACGACGGCGTGATGCCTCAGACCAAGGAAGCGATTGCACACGCCAAGGCTGCCGGCGTGCCTATCGTCGTGGCGCTCAACAAAATCGACAAGCCGGACGCGAATCCGGAGCGCGTCAAGCAGGAACTGGTCACCGAGGGCGTGGTGCCCGAAGAATACGGCGGCGATTCGCCGTTCGTGCCGGTGTCCGCCAAAACCGGGCAAGGTATCGACGATCTGCTCGAGAACGTCATTCTTCAGGCCGAAGTGCTTGAGCTGAAGGCGCCCGTCGAAGCGCCGGCCAAGGGTATCGTGATCGAGGCGAAGCTGGACAAAGGCAAAGGCCCGGTCGCCACGATTCTGGTGCAGTCCGGCACGCTGCGCCGCGGCGACATGGTGCTGGCCGGGCAGGCTTATGGCCGCGTGCGGGCCATGCTCGACGAGATCGGCAAACCCACCAAAGAGGCGGGCCCATCGATTCCCGTCGAGATTCAGGGGCTATCCGAAGTGCCGGGCGCTGGCGAGGAAGTGCTGGTGCTGCCAGATGAGCGCAAGGCGCGAGAAATTGCACTGTTCCGTCAGGGCAAGTTCCGCGACGTGAAGCTGGCCAAGCAACAGGCCGCCAAGCTGGAGAACATGTTCGAGCAGATGGGCGAGGGTGAAGTGCGCACCCTGTCTCTGATCGTGAAGGCCGATGTGCAGGGTTCGCTCGAAGCGATCGCCAGCTCGTTGCAGAAACTTTCCACGGCAGAGGTCAAGGTCAGCCTGATCCATAGTGGCGTCGGTGCGATCACCGAATCCGATGTCAACCTGGCACTGGCTTCCAAGGCGATCATCATCGGCTTCAACTCGCGTGCCGATGCGACGGCGCGCCGCCTGGCCGAATCGTCGGGCGTGGATATCCGTTACTACAACATCATCTACGCGATGGTGGACGAGATCAAAGCGGCGCTGTCCGGCATGCTGGCACCGGAAAAGAAGGAAAGCATCATCGGCATGGTCGAGGTGCGTCAGGTG
>JAGXBI010000024.1 GCA_018971155.1 Burkholderiales bacterium | reverse complement strand
TCATGAGTTCCGCAGAGTTACCACCGCGTACCGGCGCACCGCGCGACGCACGGGACGGGCGTTTTCGCAATCGGCAGCGGATTGCGCGCTCGGGGAGTTTCTGGCGCTGGCAATGGGATCGCTGGCGCGCGCGGCGCGCCGGCGCCGGGGCCGGTACGATGCCGGACCTGCCGGTGGCCGATACGTTGCCGCAGGTATGGCGCCCGGGTCCCGAGCCGCTGGTGACATGGGTGGGACATGCCACGGTGCTGGTGCAGGCGGGCGGGCTGAACGTGTTGACCGATCCGATTTTCAGCGAGCGCGCCTCGCCATTGCCGTTTTTTGGCCCGCGCCGGCTGGTGCCTGCCGCGCCAGGGCTCGACCGGCTGCCG
This sequence comes from Burkholderiales bacterium, assembly GCA_018971155.1. GTDB lineage: Bacteria > Pseudomonadota > Gammaproteobacteria > Burkholderiales > Burkholderiaceae > Pandoraea. The sequence goes on along the minus strand of JAGXBI010000024.1, from coordinate 18,954 downwards.
CGCATCGACGCGGTGTTGCTTTCGCACAACCATTACGACCATCTCGATTTGCCGACATTGCGCGCGCTGACCGGTCAAGCCGGCGGCGCGCCGACCTTTTTTGCTCCCCTGGGATTGCACGACTGGCTTTTGCGACGGGGCATCGGCCCGGTCATCGGGCTCGACTGGTGGCAGCATGCGACGCTGCGCACCGCGCGCATGCACCTGGTGCCGGCCCAGCACTGGAGCCGCCGCAGCCTGCGCGATATCAACCGCACGCTGTGGGGCGGCTGGGTCGCGGAATGGGCCGATTTTCGCTTCCTGTTCACAGGCGACACCGCGTATTGCGACGAATTCAAGGCAATCGGCGCACACTTCGGCGGCATCGACCTGGCGGCCATCCCGATCGGCGCCTACGAGCCGCGCTGGTTCATGCGCGCACAGCACGTCAATCCGGACGAAGCGGTCAGGATTTTGCAGGACACGCGCACTCGCCAGGGCCTGGCGATTCACTGGGGTACCTTCCACCTGACCGACGAGCCGCTCGACGAGCCGCCGCGCAAGCTGCTCGAGGCGCTGCATGCGCAGCAACTGCCGACGTCGCGTTTCTGGATTCTGCAGCACGGCGAAACGCGACTCGTTCGGCCCTGAGTCGCGGGCGCCCCCCAAGGGCGGCGCGCCGCGCGTTTAATGCAAAAAACGTATAAATCGGCGATTTAAATGCATTTGCATTTCAATCGTCTTTGCGCTGTAATGCGGCCCGTACCCCCATTCGCGCTGGTCGAAGGGGGCATTTTGCCTGTCTGGCGCCGCGTGTCGCGGCGTGAGTCCGTAATTCGAGATTGTGATGGCCCGCCCCCGTTTTCTCCCAGATAACTTCACTCTGATGCTGGTCGCCACCGTGGCGATCGCAAGTGTCCTGCCTTGCCGGGGCGAACTCGGCAAGGTGTTCGAGGTCTTGACCAGCTTCGCCATCGCCGCGCTGTTTTTCCTGCACGGTGCGAAATTGTCGCGCGAGGCCGTACTGGCCGGCGCCACGCACTGGCGACTGCACTTGCTGGTGTTTCTCAGTACTTTCGCGGTTTTTCCGCTGGTGGGCCTGCTGCTCAAGCCGCTGTTCCTGCTGTTGATAACGCCGACCCTCTACCTTGGGCTGCTGTTCCTGTGTACCTTGCCGGCGACCGTGCAATCGGCCATTGCATTCACGTCGATTGCGCGCGGCAACGTGCCGGCGGCAATCTGCAGCGCGTCGGGGTCGAGCCTGTTCGGTATTTTCATCACGCCGTTGCTGGTCAGCCTGGTGGTGCTGCACCATGGCGGGCCCGGCAGCGAACTGCATTCGATCGGCAAGATCGTGCTGCAGCTGCTGCTGCCTTTCGTGGCCGGACAGGTGCTGCGGCGCTGGATCGGCGAGTGGGTCGATCGGCACAAGATTGTCCTCAAGGTGGTTGACCAAGGCTCGATTCTGCTGGTGGTGTACACAGCGTTCAGCGCCGCGGTGATCGGCGGGCTGTGGCACCAGATACCGCTGCTGGCGCTCGGCGGCTTGCTGGTGGCGTGCGCTATTCTGCTCGGGCTGATGCTGATGTTCACGACGTTTTCCAGCCGCTACCTCGGCTTCAACCGTGAGGATGAGATCACCATCATCTTCTGCGGCTCGAAAAAGAGCCTGGCCAGCGGCATTCCAATGGCCAACGTGCTGTTTGCCGGCAGCACGGTCGGCGTCATCGTGTTGCCGCTGATGTTGTTTCACCAATTGCAATTGATGGTGTGCGCCGTGCTGGCGCGCCGCTTCGCCGTCGATCAGGCCAGGCGGCAGGCGGCGGTCGGGCCGGAGCGGCACCGCGGGGAACAGACTTCGGCCCGATAGCGTGGCGGGGCGGGCGGGACAGCGATATTGGCCGGCTACCATACGATGTTTCTCCCAAAGTGCTAGAATCTGCCTGATTTTTATCTTTCCGAGGGCTGCCGCCACCGCAATGGCGAGGTCCTCGCTGCATGAATGTGCTGCTTGCATCGCGCTCGTTCCAGTGATCCTGGGCGCCTTCTGCGCCAGCCAGACTATCTTCGTGACAATGCTTTGCGCGGCGTGACCGTGCTACCACTTCGTTCTTTTGCCAGAGAAATTCGCCCATGTCTGATGTGAATGCTGTTCCCACCGCCGGCTTCGACAGCTTCGGGCTGCATTCCGATATCCTGCGCGCGGTGGCCGACCAGGGCTACACCCAACCCACCCCGATCCAGGCGCAGGCCATTCCCATCGTGCTGGCCGGGCGCGACGTGATGGGCGCGGCACAGACCGGCACCGGCAAGACCGCCAGTTTTTCGCTGCCGATCATTCAGCGCCTGCTGGCACACGCCAGCACCAGCACCTCGCCGGCGCGGCACCCGGTGCGCGCGCTGATTCTGACGCCGACCCGGGAGCTGGCCGATCAGGTGGCCGACAACGTGCGCGGTTATGCACAGCACACGGCATTGCGCAGCACGGTTGTGTTCGGCGGCGTCGACATGCGCGCCCAGGAGGCCGAATTGCGACGCGGCGTGGAGATCCTGATCGCCACGCCGGGGCGGCTGCTGGATCACGTCCAGCAACGCACGGTCGATCTTGGCCAGGTGCAGATCCTGGTGCTCGACGAGGCCGACCGGATGCTCGACATGGGCTTTCTGCCCGACCTGCAGCGCATCCTGAACCTGCTGCCCAAATCGCGCCAAACCCTGTTGTTTTCGGCCACGTTCTCCGGCGAGATCAAAAAACTGGCTGCCAGCTATCTGCGCGACCCGGTCACGATCGAGGTGGCGCGCCGCAACGCGACGGCCGAGAACGTCCAGCAAGTGGTGTACGAAGTAGCCGAGGACGACAAACGCGCGGCCGTCGTGCAATTGCTGCGCGAGCGCGATCTCAAACAGGTGATCGTATTCGTCAACAGCAAGATCGGCGCGAGCCGCCTGGCGCGCCAACTGGAACGCGATGGCGTGGTCACGGCGGCGATTCACGGCGATAAATCGCAAGCCGAACGAATGCAGGCGCTCGAGGCTTTCAAGCAGGGCGGTATCGCCGCGCTGGTGGCCACCGACGTGGCAGCGCGTGGCCTCGATATCGCCGAATTGCCCGGCGTGATCAACTACGACTTGCCCTACAACCCGGAAGACTATGTGCACCGGATCGGCCGCACTGGCCGCGCCGGCGCCTCGGGCGAAGCGATCTCGCTGTGCGCGCCGGACGAGCGCAAGCATCTGGTCGAAATCGAGAAGCTGATCAAACGGGACATCCCGCGCGGGCAGCTGCAACTCACGCGTACTTCGGCTTATCACGAGCGCGATGGGGAGGAGCGGCGCAATGGGCGCTCGGGCAGCTTCGAGCGTCGCCCGCCGCGCTCGACGCGGCCGCGGCATATCGCCCCCGAGGATGAGATTTTTTACAAGCCGTATGAGCCCGCGCCGGCCAAAGAGGATGAGGCCGCCGACATCAAGGCAACCTCCGAGCCGGCATCGCCCAAGCCACCCAAGCGGCAGCTGGCAGCGCTGCTGGGCGGCGTACCGCTCAAGACGCCGCGCGACTGAAGCATCGCGCAGCCGTCGGCGCCGCGATGCGAATCACGCCGGCGAGCATGCCACCCAGCGCTGGCCCCACGCGGCGATCGCGCCTTCATAAAAGCGTTCCAGGGTAGCCGCACTGTCACTTGTCATCGGCAGCTCGAGAAAACGGGCTGCCCACGTCAACTCCGCCAGCAATGCACTGCGATCGAGCGGCTGGGCGCCGTTTTGCTTGCTGAGCTTTTCGCCATCCTGCGCCAACACCAGCGGCACGTGCATATAACGTGGCGTGGGCATCTTCAGACATTGCTGCAAATAGATCTGACGCGCGGTCGAATCGAGTAGATCGGCGCCTCGCACGACGTCGGTGATGCCGGCCTCGGCGTCGTCGACCACCACCGCCAGTTGATATGCCCATGGCCCGTCGGCGCGCTTGAGCACGAAGTCTCCAACCTCGGTGGCAAGGTTTTGCCGCTGCTGGCCGAGCCAGCGATCGGTAAATGAAATGATCGCGGCGTCGCCGTCCGGCACGCGCAACCGCCACGCCCGAGGGGCTTTGCCTTGCAGGCCGTTGCGACAGGTGCCGGGATAGGCGAGCGTCGTGTGACGCGCGCGGGTGTCGGCCAGCGAGTCGGCGATTTCGCGGCGCGTGCAACCGCAGGGGTAAATCAGCCCCTGGGCATCGAGTGCATCGAACGCTGCCTGATAATGGGTGATGCGCCGGTGCTGCCAAATCACAGGCTCATCCGGGCGCATGCCCAACGCCGCCAGCACGTCGAGAATATCTTCGGCGATGCCCGGCAGGCAGCGCGGCTCGTCCAGGTCTTCGATGCGGATCAGCCATTTGCCGCCGTGCGCGCGGGCGTCCAGATAACTGGCCAGCGCAGTGACGAGCGAGCCGCGATGCAGCGGCCCGGTGGGCGACGGAGCGAAGCGCCCCCGGTAAAGGGGCGTCAGGGGCCGTGCGCTGGCCATGCTGCCGCTCAGGCCGGATCGGCCTGAATCTGCCGCGCCGCCCGGCCAGTGCGCTGCTCGCCGCTGGCGGGTTGGACGGCGCAATGCGGGCAGCGCTCGCCCGGCACGTAATCCGGCGATTGCTGCTGCTCGGCGGTGACCACCGCGCGACAGGCGAAGCACTGCACGGTCGGCGCGGGCGCGAGACTCGGCGTGAGCGCCGTGCGATAGTCGAACACGAAGCAGTCACCCCGGTAATGCGCGCCGCCCACCTCCTCGAAATATTTCAGGATGCCGCCCTCGAGCTGGTAGGTGTGGTCCATGCCGATGTTCTCCATGTGCAGCACGGCCTTCTCGCAGCGGATGCCGCCGGTGCAGAACGACACGACGGTCTTGCCGGCGAAATCGGCGCGGTGCGCGGCGATTACCTCCGGGAACTCGGAGAATTTATGCAGGCGGTAGTCGATCGCGCCCTCGAAGGTGCCCACGTCGACTTCGAACGCATTACGCGTGTCGAGCAGCATGACCTCGCGTCCGGCGTCGTCGTGCCCCTGGTCGAGCCAGCGTTTGAGCGTGGCGGCATCGACCACCGGCGCGCGCCGCTCGGCCGGCCGGATGACCGGCATGCGCATGGTAATGATTTCTTTCTTGAGCTTGACCAGCATGCGCCGGAACGGCTGCTCGGGCGACTGGCTCTCCTTGACCGGCATGTCGGCGAAGCGCTCGTCGGCACGCAGATGCGTGAGGAACGTGCCGATGCTCTGAGCGGAGCCGGCCAAAAAGAGGTTGATGCCCTCCGGCGAGAGCAGGATCGTGCCCCTGAGTTCGAGCGATTGGCATAGCGTGAGCAGCGGCTCGCGCATGGCGGCGGGGTTATCGAGCGCGATGAACTTATACGCCGCGATGTTGACGATGGACATGGTGAATGAAGCGTTCGCGAATGGTTCGCTATTATCGCTCAAAGCGTGTTCCGGCTGACCTCGGCGCAAGGGGGGCAGAGTACAATAGCCGGATGTCCGAACCACGCTATCTCCACCTTCGCCTCCACTCCGAATACTCGATCGCCGACGGTATCGCGCGCGTCGACGCCGCCGTCGAGGCGGCGGCCGCCGACGGGCAGGGCGCACTTGCGCTGACCGATCTGGCCAATCTGTTCGGAGCCATTCGCTTTTACAAGGAGGCCCGCGGCCGGGGCGTCAAGCCGATCATCGGCTGCGACGCCTGGATCACCAACCACGCTGAGCGCGACAAACCGTCGCGTTTGCTGTTGCTGGTGAAAAATCGCGCCGGCTATCTCAACCTGTGCCAATTGCTCACCAGGGCGTGGCTGACCAACCAGTCGCGCGGCAAAGCCGAGATCGACCCGGCATGGTTCGAGCAGAACGGCATGGCCGATGGTTTGCTGGCCTTGTCCGGCGCCCAGTTGGGCGATATCGGGCAAGCCATCGCGGCCGGCAATGCCGACGCCGCCAGGCGCCATGCCGAGCATTGGGCGCGCATTTTTCCCGGTGCGTTCTATATCGAACTGCAGCGGGCCGGCCTGCCCGGCACCGAGCAATATATCCAGCAGGCGGTGATGCTGGCATCGACGCTGCGGTTGCCGGTGGTCGCCACGCACCCGATCCAGTTCATGACGCCGGACGACTTCACCGCGCACGAGGCGCGCGTGTGTATCTCCGAGGGCGAGATGCTGGCGAACCCGCGTCGCGTCAAGCGGTTTACCGCCGAGCAATACTTCCGCACGCAGGATGACATGTGCGCGTTGTTCGCCGATATTCCGTCGGCGCTGGCCAACACTGTCGAAATTGCCAAGCGCTGCAATCTGACGCTCGAACTGGGCAAGCCCAAGCTGCCGCTGTTTCCGACACCCGACGGCATGTCGCTCGACGACTATCTGGTGCAGCAGGCCAAGGATGGGCTGGAAGTACGTCTCGCGCAACTCTATCCCGACCCGGCCGAGCGCGAGGCGCAGCGAGCTGCCTATGAGCAGCGACTCACGTTCGAGACCGGCACGATCATCAAGATGGGATTCCCGGGCTACTTCCTGATCGTGGCCGACTTCATCAACTGGGCCAAGAACAACGGCGTGCCGGTCGGGCCGGGGCGGGGTTCCGGGGCCGGTTCGCTGGTGGCCTACGCGCTGGGCATTACCGACCTCGATCCGCTGCGCTACAACCTGCTGTTCGAACGCTTCCTGAATCCGGAGCGGGTCTCGATGCCCGACTTCGATATCGACTTCTGCCAGGACGGGCGCGACCGCGTCATTCAATACGTCAAGGAAAAGTACGGCGCCGATGCGGTCTCGCAGATCGCCACGTTCGGCTCGATGGCGGCCAAGGCGGCGGTGCGCGACGTCGGCCGCGTACTCGACCTCGGCTACAACTTTGTCGACGGCGTGGCCAAGCTCATTCCGTTCAAGCCGGGCAAGCACGTCACGCTCGACGATGCGATGAAGGAGGAGCCGCTGCTGGCCGAGCGCTTCGCCGCCGAAGACGAAGTACGCCAGTTGATGGAACTGGCGCAGCGCGTCGAGGGCCTCACCCGCAACGTCGGCATGCACGCCGGGGGCGTGCTGATCGCCCCGGGCAAGCTGACCGACTTCTGCCCGCTGTACACCCAGGGCGAGGACGGCGGGGTTGTCAGCCAATACGACAAGGACGACGTGGAGGCCGTCGGTCTGGTGAAGTTCGACTTTTTGGGCTTGACCACGCTGACTATCCTGAACTGGGCCGAACGCTACATCAAGCGGCTGCATCCGGAGATGGCGGACTGGTCGCTCGGCCAGGTGCCGCTGGATGATCCGCAGGCATTCGGCATGCTCAAAAAGGCCAACACGGTGGCCGTGTTCCAGCTGGAAAGCCGCGGCATGCAGGGCATGCTCAAGGACGCCCAGCCCGACCGCTTCGAGGACATCATCGCGCTGGTGGCGCTGTATCGTCCCGGCCCGATGGATCTGATCCCGAGCTTCTGCGCCCGCAAGCATGGCCGCGAGCGCACCGAGTATCCCGATCCGCGCGTCGAGCCGGTGCTCAAGGAGACCTACGGCATCATGGTCTACCAGGAGCAGGTGATGCAGATGGCGCAGATCATCGGTGGCTACTCGCTGGGCGGCGCCGACTTGCTGCGCCGCGCGATGGGCAAGAAAAAGGCCGAGGAAATGGCCAAGCATCGCGAGCTGTTTCGCGATGGGGCCGCCAAGAATGGCCTCTCCGCCGAAAAGGCCGACGAAATTTTCGACTTGATGGAAAAATTCGCCGGCTACGGTTTCAACAAGTCGCACGCGGCCGCCTATGCGCTGCTGGCGTACTACACGGCCTGGCTCAAGGCGCATCATCCGGCCGAATTCATGGCGGCCAATATGAGCCTGGCGATGGACGACACCGACAAGGTCAAGATTCTCCATGAGGATTGCCTGGCCAACGGTCTCGCGGTGCTGCCGCCCGACGTCAACGTGTCGGCCTACCGGTTCGAGCCGGCCGATGCGAAAACCGTGCGCTATGGCCTGGGCGCCATCAAGGGCAGCGGCCAGAGCGCCATCGAAGACATTCTGCGCGCGCGTGCCGACAAACCCTTTACCGATCTGTTCGACTTCTGCGCACGTATCGACCGCCGTGTGGTCAACCGGCGCACCGTCGAGGCGCTGATTCGCGCGGGCGCTTTCGACCTGCTCAATCCGAATCGCGCGCAATTGATGGCCTCTGTCGGTTTGGCGATGGAAGCGGCCGAGCAGGCCAGTGCCTCGGCCAATCAGGTCAGCCTGTTCGATCTGGCCGACGGCGAAAACCTGCATGCGCCGATCGAACTGGTCGACGAGCCGGCCTGGCCCGACAAGAAAAAGCTGCAGGAAGAAAAGACCGCGCTGGGTTTTTATCTCTCCGGCCATTTGTTCGATGCCTATCGCGACGAGGTGCGCCGCTTCGTGCGCATCAAGCTGGGCGATCTGAGCGAGGGCCGCGACAAGCTGATCGCCGGCGTCATCACCAGCATGCGCACGCAGATGACGCAACGGGGCAAGATGCTGATCGCTTTGCTCGACGACGGCACGGGCCAGATCGAAGTCACCGTGTTCAACGAGCAATACGAGGCGCATCGCCATTGTTTCAAGGAAGACGAACTGCTGATCGTGCAGGGCAATGCCCGGCACGACAGCTTCACCGGCGGGCTGCGCTTTACCACCGAGTCGGTCATGGATCTTGGCGCGGCGCGGGCGCGCTATGCCCGCGCGCTGCGCCTGTCATTCAATGGCAACGCCGACCCGCAGCGCCTGCGCGCGGTATTGCAGCCGCATTGCGCGATCTATCGCATGGGCGCCAATGGTTCGAGCGCCAGCGGCTTGCCGGTGCACATTCGGTATGCACGCGCCGACGCGGAGTGCGAATCGAGACTGGGCGACGACTGGAAGGTCCAGCCCGGCGACGAACTGCTTGCGGAACTGACTTCGTGGCTGAGCCCGGCGGCCGTGGAACTGGTGTATTGACGCCTGGCGCGCCGCCGCCCGCACGGCTACTCGAGCGGGGGGCGGCAACGATCAGGGCTGCCGGCGCAGCGCCCGGAGCTGCTGGTATTTCGAATAGGTGGTATGCGCGTGGGAGCGGCTGATCGCGAACCCGGCCCAGCCGTCCATGAAGCCGCGCTGCAGCACGAAAGCGCGCACGAATGCCCAGCCGCTCTTGTACCAGGGTGTCAGCGGTGAAACCTTGACGCCCCGCCGAAACAGTTCCTCTGCACCCGCCTTCGCGTAACGCGCGCTTTTCTCTTCCACCTGTGCCATGGTGGTGTAGCTGTAGTGCAGCAATTGCTCGTGCAAGCGGCCGAGGGTTCCATCGACCAGCACCCGTTCGTGCACCAGGTGATCGCTGAAGCGGCCGGCGCCGCGCTTGAACAGGCGCAGCACGTAGTCCGGATACCAGCCGGAATGCCTGACCCAATGGCCGCAAAACTGCGACAGGCGGGGTATTTCATAGCCGGCATGACGTGCCTGACCCACCGCGTCGGCAATTTCATTGGCCAGTGCCGGGCTCAGGCGTTCATCGGCGTCGATCGACAGGATCCACGGTTGCGTGGCCAGAGCAAGTGCCCGATTTTTCTGCGGGCCGAAGCCTGGCCAGTCGGGCGTGACGTGCACCGTGGCGCCTGCCTCGCGGGCGAGCTCCACCGTGCCATCGGTGCTGCCGCAATCGACCACGATCATCTCGGCGGCGATCGGCTCGACCGATGCCAGGCATGCCGCGATGTTGTTGCGTTCGTTGAGCGTCGTGACGATCACGCTCAATGGCAGCTTCGTAGCCGGTGCGCGGCTCGGCGCGCTGGCGTTCTCGGGGCCGTTGTTCATGATCGATGGGTATCCTGAAGATCCGCGCCGGGCCGCATGCCGTGCTCGACGAGATACTGTCCGCTGCGCAGCCGCGCCTGCACGGTTTCATAGTTGCCGCGCTCGCGTTCGCGCGGTGCTTCGCGGTGCCACAAGTGAAAGACTTCCGTGGCGAAATATCCGCGCGTGCGGCGCACTCCGTAGTTGTAGAGCCGGGCGACCAGGTCGGCGTCCTCGTGTCCCCAGCCTACGAAGGTTTCGTCGAAGCCGTTGATGGCCTCGAGATCGTCGCGCCACACACCCAGGTTGCAGGTCTTGATGCCGCGCAGGCTGGTCGGCTTCCAGCGCCGCAGCGGCATGGCCTCAAAACCCAGCAGCGGGAGCGCCTTATTGATGTGCCGCTCGCGCCGCTGAGCGAACCAGAAAGACAGTGGCAAACGCTGGATCGTGGCGCCTTCGTCGAGCAGCCGCCGCGTGAGCGGCTCATCGAGCAGAATCCGGCTGCCGGTCACGATGCGTCCCGCTTCGGCCAAGCGACGATGCGCGGCGACGAAGGTGCGCTGTGGCACGCAGTCGCCGTCGAGAAACACCACATAATCGCCCTGGGCAGCCAGAATGCCCTTGTTGCGAATGGCCGCCGCGCGAAAGCCCTCGTCCGGCTGCCAGACATGAGCCACGCGCACTGGCGCCGCGGCGCGAATGGTTGCGACGAGCGCGGCGGTGTCCTCGGTGGATCCATCGTCGGCCACGATCAACTCACAGTTTTGATCGGTCTGGTCGAGGCAGGCGCGCAACACCGCAGCCAGTGCATCCGGGCGGTTGTACGTCGTGATGACCAGAGAAATGCGTCCTGGGCGGCTCATGGGGTTCGAAAGCTTGGGTTGCCGCGGCGCGCGCCGGCTGGCGAAATGGTGGTGTATGGCATCGTCTCGAAATCAGCTCGGGTCGAACAAGCGCGGGGCGTGCGGGGCAAATCACGCAGGCGTGCCGAGTATACTGCAACCGCCTCGCAGCCCGCCGCGCTTTGGCTAGGTCTCGGCGAGCACCTTGAGCAATGCCTCGCCATAACGCTCGATTTTCGCCACGCCCAGGCCCGAGATCTCGGACAGGGCATGCCGGCCGGCCGGCCGGCGCTGCGCCAGCTCGCGCAGGGTACGGTCGTGCAGGATCACGTAGGCCGGCACCTGCTGGGTGCGGGCGGTTTCCTGGCGCCATTGGCGCAAGCGCTCGAACACTTGCTGATCGGCGATGTCGAGTTCTTCATGCGCGCTGCCCTCGCCATAGCCGGCCAGCCGGCCGCGCCTGGCTGCCGCTTTACCGGCAGGCGTGCGCTGGCGGCGAAAGTCCAGCCGCCGCTCCCCCTTGAGTACCGGCCGTGCGGCCGGATTCAGGACCAATGCGCCATAGCGCGTGGCGTCGGCTTCGATGATGGTGTGCGCCAGCAATTGGCGAAACACCGCACGCCAGCCGGTGTCGTCCAGTTCCGCGCCGACCCCGAAGGTCGGCAGGGCTTCATGGCCGAACTGGCGAATCTTGTCGGTGGCGCGGCCGCGCAGCAGATCGATCAGGTGGCCGGCACCGAAGCGCTGGCCGGTGCGCAAAATCGCCGACAGCGCTTTTTGCGCGGCCACCGTGCCGTCCCAGACTTCCGGCGGATTCAGGCAGACGTCGCAATTGCCGCACGGCGCGCTGGTCTCGCCGAAATAGTCGAGCAGCACCGCGCGGCGGCAGCGCGCCGCCTCGCAATAGGCCAGCATCGCATCGAGTTTTTGCCGCTCGATGCGCTTTTGCGTCTCCGGCGCGGCCGACTCGTCGATGCGGCCGCGATGCACCACCACGTCGTTCAGCCCGTAGGTCATCCAGGCCTCGGCCGGCTCACCGTCGCGCCCGGCCCGGCCGGTCTCCTGGTAATAGGCTTCCAGGCTCTTGGGTAAATCGAGATGCGCCACGAAGCGCACGTCGGGCTTGTCGATGCCCATGCCGAAGGCGACCGTGGCGACCATCACCAGCCCCTCGTCACGCAGAAAACGCTGCTGGTGCGCGCGCCGCATTTCGGCGTCCAGGCCCGCGTGATAGGGCAGCGCCGCGATCCCCTGGGCTTGCAGCCAGTCGGCGGTTTCCTCGACCTTCTTGCGCGACAGGCAGTAGACGATGCCGGCTTCGTCGCGATGGCGGCCGAGAAACGTCAGGAGCTGGCGACGGGGATTGTCGCGGTCGACGACCTCGTAACGGATATTCGGCCGATCGAAACTGGCGACGAACACGCGCGCGTTTTCCAGACCCAGCCGCTCGCGGATCTCGTCGCGCGTGGCCGTGTCGGCGGTTGCCGTCAGGGCCACGCGAGGTACCGCCGGATACCGCTCGTGCAGCGCCGAGAGTTGAATGTATTCGGGGCGGAAGTCATGTCCCCATTGCGACACGCAGTGCGCCTCGTCGATCGCGAACAGGGCAATGCGATTCTGTTGGTCGAGGCGGTCGAGCTGGCCGAGGAAGCGGTCGGTCAGCAGGCGCTCCGGCGCCACGTAGAGCAGGTCGAGCTCGCCGCGCATCAGGCGCCGCTCGACGTCGGCGGCGGCGTCCCCTGCCAGGCTGGAGTTCAGATAGGCGGCCCGCACGCCGGCCTGCAGTAGTGCATCGACCTGGTCCTGCATCAGTGCGATCAGCGGCGACACGACGATGCCGGTGCCCGCGCGCAGCAGCGCCGGGATCTGGTAGCACAGCGACTTGCCGCCGCCGGTGGGCATCAGCACCAGCGCGTCACCGCCTTGCGCCACATGCTCGACGATATCGGCCTGATCGCCGCGAAATGCGTTGTAGCCAAAAACGGTGCGGAGAAGATCGAGTGCGGTTGCCATGGCCCGCAGTATACCGGCCGGCGCCTTGGCGAACATGCTCGGCATACACTGAATTTACGTTTGGCGAGTTCTCAAACGCTACTGTGCCGGCGTCGCCATCGGGCCGGATGCGACAGCCATGCGCCTGCGCCTGCGCCGCTCGGCTGGCGAGCCCGCCGGTTGGCGGTGCGCAAGAAGTTATGCACAGGGCTGTCCACAAAATCTGTGGACAACGACCGGCGCCGGCGGGTGTTACCGATCGCGCAGGGATATGCGGTGCCCGGCAGTGGCTGGTTTAGAATACCGGTTTGCCATCGTCCGGATATTCATGAACGCTCCCCCGCCCGCAAGCAAGGTACTGTGGCGCTTATATGGTTACCTGCGTCCCTACTGGGGCATGGGATTGCTTGCGATTTTCGCGATGGCGCTGGTGGCGGCATCCGAGGCTGCGATTCCCGCGGTGCTCAAGCCGGTGCTCGACAAGGGGTTCGGCACCAGGCATCCCAGCGCATTGTGGTTCGTGCCAACTGCGATTGTCGGCCTGGCGGTGTTGCGCGGGCTGGCTCAGTACAGTTCCAATTATCTGCTTTCGTGGGTCTCCAACCACGTGTTGCTGGATCTGCGCGTGCGCATGTTCGAGCGCATGCTGCATGCGCCGGCCGAGTTCTTTCAGCGCCAGACGACCAGCACGCTGATCAACTCGATCGTCTTCGAGGTCAATCAGGTGCTGTCGGTGCTCACCGGCGTGCTCATCACGATGGTGCGGGATTTCCTCACCGTGGTCGGGCTGCTCGGTTATCTGTTTTACCTGAATTGGCGCCTGACGCTGGTCGTTGCCGCGATCATGCCGATCATCGGTTTCCTGGTCAGCAAGATCAATCGCCGCCTGCGCCGCCTGAACCGCGAAAACCAGAATCTGACGAATGCGTTGTCCTACGTGGTCGAAGAGGCCGCGGGCGGCTACAAGGTGGTCAAGATCCACAATGGCGAGGCTTACGAGACGCGCCGCTTCGATGCGATGACCGCGACGCTGCGCGGCTACGCGATGCGCATGACCGTCGCCGGCGGGCTGGCGCAGCCGCTCACGCAGATGCTTGCCTCGATCGCCCTGGCGATCGTCATCACCTTCGCGATGATCCAGTCGGCCAGCAACCAGACCACGGTGGGCGGGTTCGTTGCGTTCGTCACGGCGATGCTGCTGGTGGTCTCGCCGCTCAAGCGGCTGATCGACGTCAACCAGCCGCTGCAACGCGGCGTGATTGCCGCCGAGATGATCTTCCGGCTGATGGACGAGCCGATCGAATCGGCCGGCGGTCCGCGCCCGCTCGAACACGCGCGTGGGCAACTGGCGTTCGAACACGTGGACTTTCGGTACGGGCTCGATACGGTCGCGCTGCGCGACGTCAGCTTCGACGTGTCGCCTGGCGAGATGATCGCCCTGGTGGGGCCTTCGGGCAGTGGCAAGACCACCTTGGTCAATCTGCTGCCGCGCTTCTTCGACCCGAGCGCCGGCGAGATTCGCCTGGACGACGTGCCGATCCAGGAATTCCGTCTGGCCGACCTGCGTCGCCAGATTGCCTTCGTCAGCCAGGACGTCGTGCTGTTCAACGACACCATCGCCGCCAATGTCGCTTACGGGCAGGAGATCGATGCGGCGCGCGTCGATGCCGCGCTGGCGGCGGCGAACCTGCGCGACGTCGTGCAGGCGATGCCCGACGGGGTAAAGACGATGATCGGCGACAACGGCATGCGCCTGTCAGGCGGCCAGCGCCAGCGCCTGGCGATTGCCCGCGCGATCTACAAGGATGCGCCGATCCTGATTCTCGACGAAGCCACCTCCGCGCTCGACTCCGAATCGGAGCGCCATGTGCAGGCAGCGCTGGAAGTGCTGATGCGGGGTCGCACCACGCTGGTGATCGCGCATCGCCTGTCCACCGTCGAGCGCGCCGACCGCATTCTCGTGCTCGAGCATGGCAAGATCGTCGAGCAGGGAACGCACCAGCAACTGCTGGCCCGTAACGGCATCTACGCGCATTTGCACGGCATTCAGTTTGCGCGCCGCGACGCGTAGGCCACCCCAGGAGATGACTTGATGACCCATGCCGCACCGATCAGCCGCTACCCCGTACCCGACGTCAATACCCTGCCGGACGACATCCGCGCGCGCATTCTGGAGGTTCAGGAGAAGGCAGGCTTCGTGCCCAATGTGTTCCTGACGCTGGCGCACCGGCCCGATGAGTTCCGCGCGTTCTTTGCCTATCACGATGCGCTGATGCTCAAGGACGGAGGGCTGAGCAAGGGCGAGCGCGAGATGATCGTGGTCGCGACCAGCGGTGCCAACGATTGCCTGTATTGCGTGGTCGCCCATGGCGCGATCCTGCGCATCTACGAAAAGGCGCCGCTATTGGCGGACCAGCTTGCGGTAAATTATCTGAAGGCGGACATCACGCCGCGCCAGCGCGCCATGCTGGCTTTCGCGATGAAGGTCTGCCAGCAGGCGGGCGCTGTCGACGACGCTGATTTCGACGCGCTGCGCGCTCATGGCTTCAGCGACGAAGACATCTGGGACATCGCGGCGATCACCGCGTTCTTCGGCATGTCGAACCGCATCGCCAACGTGATTTCGATGCGCCCGAACGACGAATTCTTCCTGATGGGGCGCGTTCCCAAACAGAAATGACGCAGCGCCGGCGGCCTGCGGTTCAGCCCGGCAAGACTTGCGTCGGCGCTTGGCCCTCGACCCGCGCGAACACGCGCACGCCGCGCAATCCGAAGCGTTCCTGCAGTGCTTCGCTGATGGCGCTGCATACTGCCGGAGACGGGAAGCGGGCGCTGGCGCCGAGATAAATGTCGAGTTCGGCGGCACCCTCCAGATAGTGTGGATTGATTCCCGAGACCGGCAGGCGATGCGCGGCGCACAACGACTGCACGGCGGCGAGCAGTTCGGCGTGAGAGGGCAGCGCGACCTCCCCGGTGCCCTGTGCGTCGCTCTCGGGGTCGACGTGCACCAGCACGTCGAGCACCAGCGGGTCCTGCATCACATTGGCGCGCGCCTGCTCGGCGATGTAATGCCCCTCGGATACCGAAATTCGCGAGTCGACCAGGATATGCACGTCGACGACTGCCGAGTCGCCCATCTTGCGAGTGCGCAGCGCGTCGATGCCGTGCACCCCCGCGGTGCCCAGCAGACGGTTGCGGATACCCTCGATCGCCTCTTCGCTCAAACCGCGGTCGATCAGGTCCTGCAGCGAGTCCCACGTGAAGCGCCAGCCCATGTGACCGACGATGATGCCGACCACGCCGGCGGCGATCGGATCCAGCATGCGCCAGCCCGCCAGATTGCCGGCGATGCCGATTGCCACCACCAGCGACGATGCGGCGTCCGAGCGCGCATGCCACGCGTTGGCCACCAGCATCGCCGAGCGGACCCGCTGCGCTTCGCGCAGCATGTAGCGAAACAGGGTCTCCTTGGCGACCAGCACCGCCGCTGCGACGATCAGCGCGGAGACGTGCACCGCGGGGATCTGCGAGGTATCGAGCAGGCGCTCGCCGCCACGCCACAGCATGCCTGCGCCGACCACCAGCAGAATCACGCCGAGAAACAGCGAGGCGACGTTTTCATAGCGGTTATGCCCGTACGGGTGCTCATCGTCGGGCCCGCGACCGCTGCCGTGGTTGGCGGCCAGCACCACCCCGTCCGACACCAGGTCCGACAGCGAATGCACGCCGTCCGCGATCAGGGCCTGCGAGCGCGCCAGCGTGCCGACCACCAGTTGCAGCAGCGTGAGCCCGATGTTGACCCAGATGCTGACCCAGGTGATGCGGCTGGCAACGGCTTGTTTGTCGCTGTAAGTCATGTCGAAAGATTGGGGGCTGCGGGCAAGGCTACATCAAAATGATGTCATATTGTTCCTGGCTGAAGGTCGTTTCGACCAGCAGTGACACGGGCTTGCCGATGAAGTCGCACAGCATCGCCAGGTGCTGGGATTCCTCTTCAAGAAAGAGGTCGACCACGCTTTGCGCGGCCACCAGGCGAAACTCGCGCGGATTGAACTGGCGCGATTCGCGCAGGATTTCGCGCAGGATGTCGTAGCACACCGTGCGCGGGGTTTTCAGCTGGCCCTTGCCGGCGCACACCGGGCAGGGCTCGCACAGCACGTGGGCGAGCGATTCGCGGGTGCGCTTGCGGGTCATCTCGACCAGTCCCAACTGCGAGAACCCGTTGACGGTGATGCGCGTGCGATCGCGCGCCAGGGCCTTCTTCAGCTCGGCCAGTACCGACTCGCGGTGCTCGGCGTTGACCATGTCGATGAAGTCGAGAATGATGATGCCGCCCAGGTTGCGCAGCCGCAACTGGCGCGCGATCATCTGCGCCGCCTCGAGATTGGTCTTGAAGATCGTATCGTCGAAATTGCGCGCGCCGACGTAGCCGCCGGTATTGACGTCGATGGTCGTCATCGCTTCGGTCTGGTCGATCATCAGGTAGCCGCCCGATTTCAGATCGACACGGCGCGATAGCGCGCGCTCGATTTCTGTCTCGACGCTATAGAGATCGAACAGCGGCCGCTCGCCGGTATAGTGGCACAGCTTGCTGAGCACGGCCGGCGTATAGACGGCGGCGAACTCGGTCAATTTCTGAAAGGTCTCGCGCGAGTCGACCAGGATCTTGCCGGTTTCCTCGTGCACGAAATCGCGCAGCACGCGCTGGGCGAGGTTCAGGTCCTGATGCAGCAGGGCCGGCGCCGGCACGCGCGTGGCTTGCCATTGAATCGTTTCCCAGGTCTTGCGCAGATAGTCGATGTCGTTCGACAGCTCGCTGTCGGCCGCGTCCTCGGCGATCGTGCGCACGATGAAGCCGCCTTTCTCGTCGGCCGGCACCAGCCCCTGCACTTTGCTGCGCAGCGCCTCGCGCTCGGCCTCGCTCTCGATGCGCTGAGAGATGCCGATATGCGGCTCCTGCGGCAGATACACCAGCGTTCGCCCGGCGATGCTGATTTGCGTGGCCAGGCGCGCGCCCTTGGTGCCGATCGGGTCCTTGATGACCTGCACCATCAGGGTCTGGCCCTCGAAGACCATTTTCTCGATCGGCGGCTGGGGCGGGCTGCCCGCGCCGTCATGGTCGTTGCGCGGATGCCAGATATCGGCCACGTGCAGGAACGCTGCGCGCTCCAGGCCAATGTCGATGAAGGCCGATTGCATGCCCGGCAGCACGCGGGCGACCTTGCCGAGATAGATGTTGCCCACCAGGCCGCGCGACAGCGTGCGCTCGATGTGCAGTTCCTGGACCGCGCCCAACTGCATGAGGGCCACCCGCGTCTCCTGCGGGGTAATGTTGACCAGAATATCTTCGTTCATAGGGGGTGGGCGCTGAATGGGCTTTATTCTTTCCGCGGCCTGTCGGCGCGTCCAAGGCTGTCCGGGGTCGTTCAGAAGTCGACGCCGGCTTGGCGCAGCAATGCGGCGGTTTCATATAACGGTAAGCCCATGATACCGGAATAGCTTCCGTCAATGCGCATGATGAATTCGGCCGCCTTGCCTTGTATGCCGTAGGCGCCGGCCTTGCCCATGGGCTCGCCGCTGGCCACGTAGCGCTCGATTTCTTCCTGGCGCAGCGGGCGAAACCAGACATGCGAGATGCTCAACGCGTGGAACGTGCGTGTGTCGGTGGTGATGGCCACGGCCGTCAGCACACGGTGGCGCGTGCCCGACAGGCGCGCCAGCACCGCGCGGGCGTCGGCGTCGTCGAAGGGTTTGCCCAGAATCGTGCCGTCCAGGCACACTGTTGTGTCGGCCGTCAGAATCGGCGCCGGCGGCAACTGCCGGCGACTGGCCCGGGCGATCGCCGCCTGCGCCTTGAGCAGGCATACCCGTTGCACGTAATTGTCGGGTGGCTCGCCGGGCAGGACCGCTTCCAGGCTCTCGGCGTTTTCGTCGTTGGCGGGCAGCAGCAATTCATAGCTGACGCCGAACTGTCGCAGCAGCTCCTGGCGACGTGGACTTTGCGAGGCAAGATAAATCGATGGCACGGTCATGAGGCGAGAAAATCGGCGCCGATCAGGTCGATGCGATCAGTGCAGATGGCATCGACGCCCCAGCGGGCAAGTTCCCGGGCGCGGTCGGGTTCGTTGACAGTATAGGCCAGCAGGTACAAACCGGCTGCCTTGATCTGCGCGACCAGCTCGGCACTGAGGTGACGATGGCTGGCATGCAGCGAGACGCACGCCAGGCTCTCGCATTGCTCGCGCCAGTCTGGCGGCACGACCTCGAACAGCAGCCCGCGCGGCAGCCCGGGCGCGGCGCTGGCCGCCGCGGCCAGCGCCGCGTAGGAAAACGAGGAGAGCA
>JAGXBI010000336.1 GCA_018971155.1 Burkholderiales bacterium | reverse complement strand
GGGGTTATCGACGCGGGTATGACCCGCTACACGGGTATTTGCGCCGCAGAGGGTGCGCCCGCCGACTGAATCAGTGACCGACTGCCAGGAACAGAACACCATGAAGGCAATGCTGAGATCCGACGTTTCCATCGACTTTCTGCACCACCGGCAGCAGGGGTCGTTGCCCGACTGGCTCGGCTTGCAGATTACCGACCTCGCCGAAGGCCGCTTGAGCGCCAGGATGCAGGTGCGGCGCGAATTGCTGGCGCCCAACGGTTATCTGCATGCCGCCAGCGTGATCGGACTGGCCGATTCCAGTTGCGGGTACGCCTGCCTGGCGCATTTGCCGCCGGAGGCGAAGAATTTCACCACCATCGAGCTAAAAAGCAATTTTCTGGGCACCTGCACACAGGGCTGGTTGACGTCCGAGGCCGTGGCCGTGCATTTGGGCCGCAGCACGCAAATCTGGGATGCCACGGTGCGCGATCCGGACGGCCGAACGATCGCGCTGTTCCGATGTACTCAAATGGTGCTTTACTAGCGGGACGGCAGGGCGCGGGGCGCCCTGCACCGCGTATCTTTGTCGACCTATCTTTTTTCTCATCATGCAAACATGCTTTACGCCCGAAGCGCCGACGCCGGCCGGTCATTACAGCCAGGCCGTGGTGGCCAACGGTTTCGTATTCGTCGCGGGCCAATTGCCGTTCATTCCCGGGCAAGGGCGTAACCCGCCGCAGGGCGCCGATGCACAGACTCGGCAGGTCATGGCCAATGTCGAGCGGATTCTGCGCGCCGCCGGCTCCGCGCTCGAGCGTATCGTCAACGTGACGGTGTATCTGACCGACATGAGTCATTGGGCCGAGGTCAATCTGGCGTACGCTCAGGTCATGGGCGAACACAAGCCCGCGCGGACGGTGACGGTGTCGCCGCAGTTGGCGCCCGGTTGCCTGCTGGAAGTGCAGGTGACGGCGCTGGCATAGCGGACGCCGTGAAATCGGTCTGGCCGGCCGAGGCGGCCGGAACGCGTGCTGCGCTATGATCGTTGGCTGGACCACAAGTTGAAGGAAGTGCAATGCGTATTCTGATATTGGGCGCAGGTGGCACGGGCGGATATTTTGGCGGGCGCCTGGCGCAGGCGGGCGCGGACGTGACGTTTCTGGTGCGCCCCGGGCGGGCTGCCGAACTCGCCGCCCACGGGCTGGTGATCCGGAGTGCGCGCGGCGATATGCAAATGCCGGTGCGGTACACCACGGCCGAAGGGCTTGCGCCATTCGATCTGGTTTTGCTCAGTTGCAAGGCCTACGACCTGGATAGCGCGATCGAGGCGATCGCGCCGGCGGTGGGGCCGGACACGACTGTCCTGCCGATTCTCAACGGCCTGCGGCACTACGACCGGCTCGACGCGGCGTTCGGGCGCGATCGGGTGTTGGGCGGGTTGTGCCTGATCAGCGTGGTCAAGGGCCCGGAGGGCGAAATTCGCCATCTCAGCGACTTTCACACGCTGGTGTTCGGCGAGCGCGACGCGCAGGCGCCCGCGGGCCGCTGCCGGGCGATCGCCGAATGTTTCGCCGCCGCCAATTTCGACACGCGCCAGAGCGACGAAGTGATGCAGGACGTGTGGGAGAAATACGTGTTTCTCACCGCGCTGGCGGCTTCGACCTGCCTGATGCGCGCCAGCATCGGCGCGATCATCGCGACCGACGAGGGCCGCTGGATCATGGAGACGATCTACGCCGAGTGCGAGGCGGTGGCGCGCGCCGGCGGTTACGCGATGCGCGAGGCGGCGCGCAAGGCCGCGCTGAAGACACTCACGGCGCCCGGTTCGCCGATGACCGCATCGATGCTGCGCGATCTCGAAGCGGGCTATCGCATCGAGGGCGAGCACATCGTTGGCGACATGATCCGCCGCGGCCAGCTGGCGGGCGTCGAGATGCCGGTGTTGCGCGTGGCGTGGTGCCACCTGCAGGCTTACCTGGTGCGTCGCGACAGTGCCGCTTGAGACCCGCCGACCGGCGAGCCGCGAGGCGTCGCCGCTTACTCTGAGGAATCCGACCTAATCCGCGTTAAGATAGCCGGGAATCTGTTTTGTGCTGCGCGGGGAACCCCATGTCTGGAAAATGGCTGCGGTCGTTGATGTTGCTGCTTCTGTGCGGCGGCGTGGCGATGCTGGCGCGCGGACAAGGCGTCTTGTCGGTGCGCCGCCCGGACGGGCGCCAGGCCAGGCTGGCGGTCTATGCGCCGAGCGGGCAAGCCTGTGCGCCGCTGGCGGTGCTCTCGCCCGGAAGCGGCGACGACCGCGGCGGCTTGACCTACCTGGCCACCGCCTTGCAGCGGCATGGCTGGCGCGCGGTGATGCTGCTGCACCGCGAGCGTGATCCCGAATCACTGCGCGATCGTCTGCGCAATGGACGTTTTCGGCACGATTTGTTTTCGTTATCGACCACCCCGGACGATTACCGGGATCGCCTCGACGATGTAGCCGCGGCTTTGGCCTGGGCTCGCGCGCAGTGCCGCGCGCCGGTGGCGGTGCTGATCGGCCATGCGATGGGGGCCGTGACGGCGATGCTCGAGGCCGGCGCCGAAAATCGGCTTGGACTCCAGGGGCGTGATCGTTTCGATGCCTATGTGGCTCTCTCGCCGGAGGGGCGCGGACCGATTTTTCCCGCCGATGCCTGGCACCATTTGAGCAAGCCCCTGTTGCTGCTGACCGGCACGCTCGACGATGCGCCGAATGGTTCGTGGCGAGTGCGCACGCAAGCGTTTGCCGATCTGCCCGCCGGTTGCCACTGGTTGGGCGTGATCGACCACGCCACTCATATGAATCTGGCCGGCTTCGGCTACGGCAATGGAGCCATCGAGAAAATCATCGTGCCGACGGTGGAGGCGTTTGTCGATGGCATACGCGCGCACCGTTGCGAAGCGTTGCCGAACCAGCCCGGACTGCGTCTGACGCGCCAATAGGCGGCGGGCGGCAGTCTCCGGCGCGCAAGTTACGCATTGTTACTGCGGGAAATCCCGCAGACGCGTAAAATCGCTGCTTTGGCGCAATCTTTTTCGTCGCCGATCGTAATAAGAGCAATACATGCTGATGACATTTCTGCTGGCCATGAATCCGTTCAAGCGGATACCTGGCGCGGTCAAACGCGCGCATGACACAGGCCGACTGGCATTTTTCGCAGCCGGGGCCGCGCTGGCGCTGGCAGGTTGGGCGGCTGCGCCGAGCGCCCACGCGTTCGGTTTCAGCGATGTGGCGTGGCGCGCCCAGACGATGGCGGCTGCTCCCTACAAGGCGCAGCCTTCGAATTTGCCCAAAGCGCTGCGCGATCTCAGCTACCAGCAATATCGCGAGATCCGCCTCAAGCCGAAAGACACCTATTGGCGCGGCACCAAGCTGCCCTTCGAGCTCGGCTTTTTTCATGAGGGCTCTTTCTACGACCACCCCGTCCAGATCAATGAAGTCAACGACGGGCGCGTGCTGCCGATCCGCTTCAACCCCGACATGTTCGACTACGGCGCGAACAAGCTCGATCCGAAGCAGTTGAGCAAGCTGGGCTTTGCTGGCTTTCGCGTGCACTATGCGCTCAATACGCCCAAGCACAAGGACGAGGTATTGGTGTTTCTCGGCGCGAGTTACTTTCGGGCGGTCGGCAAGGGGCAGGTCTATGGCCTGTCGGCGCGCGGGCTGGCAATCGATACGGCACTGAGTTCGGGCGAGGAATTTCCGCGGTTCGTCGATTTTTGGATCGTGCGCCCGACCCCCGGCGCGAAAGAGCTGACGATTTACGCACTGCTCGACTCTCCGAGCGTAACCGGCGCCTATCGCTTCATTTTGCGCCCCGGCACGCACACCGAGATGGATGTCAAGGCGCGCATCTTCATGCGCGCGAATGTCAGCAAGCTTGGCATCGCGCCGCTGACCAGCATGTACCTGTACGGCGAG
>JAGXBI010000023.1 GCA_018971155.1 Burkholderiales bacterium | reverse complement strand
CTCAAGAATCTCAGCGGGCCTGTCACCATTGCTGATTATGCCGGTCAATCGGCGCGCCTGGGGCTCAGCTATTTCATTGCATTCCTGGCGCTGGTCAGCATCAGTCTTGGCGTGTTGAATCTGTTGCCGATTCCGGTTTTGGACGGGGGCTATCTGTTATATTATGCGGTCGAAGCAATCACTGGTCGAGCAGTTCCCGAGCAGTGGCAGGGTGTGTTGCAGCGGATCGGTTTGATTTGCATTGTGCTGCTATCCGCCGTTGCCCTATCTAACGACCTGTCAAAATTGCTGCATTTTTGATGGCGTCACATGTCCGCCGGCGGCGGGAAATCCGATATTACGGTTAAATAGTTTCTTGGGGAAGCAAGTTGTCCAAAAAATATCACCTTCTTCCGAAAACCCTGGTGACGGCAGTGTTGGCTGCTTACGGACTGGCCGCTCATGCGGTGACGCCCTTCGTCGTGAAGGACATCCGGGTTGAAGGTTTGCGGCGTATCGAACCGGGCACCGTGTTTGCCTATTTGCCGGTCAAGACCGGCGAGCTGTTCAACGACGAGAAAGGCACTGAAGCGATTCGGGCGCTTTACGCGACGGGATTGTTCAGTGACGTAAGCGTCGAGGAAGCGCCCGGCGACATATTGGTGATTCACGTGGACGAACGCCCGGCGATCTCTTCCGTCGATTTTCTTGGCATCAAGGAATTCGATAAGGACGCGCTGACCAAGGCGCTTTCGGCGGTCGGGTTGGCAGTCGGTCAGAGCTTCAACCGCAACTTGCTCGACAAGGCGGAACAGGAACTCAAGCGGCAATACCTGACCCGCGGCTATTACGCGGCCGAGGTCAAGACCACTGTCACGCCGATGGACAGCAATCGGGTTGGCATTCAATTTTCCGTGACAGAGGGACCGAAGGCCGAGATTCGGCAGATCAACTTCGTGGGCAACAAGGCATTCTCCGCTTCGGACCTGCGTGCCGAAATGGAGTTGGGGACGCCCAACTGGTTTTCCTGGTACTCGAAGAACGATCTGTATTCGAAGGAAAAGCTGACCGGCGACCTGGAAAAGCTGCGCTCCTTTTACCTGAATCGCGGTTATCTCGAATTCAACATCGATTCGACTGACGTGTCGATCACGCCAGACAAGCAATCGATGTATCTGACCCTCAACCTGCACGAAGGCGAGCCCTACAAGGTGTCCGGGGTCAAGGTGGTCGGTGACATGCTCGGCAAGCGCGACGCGATCGAAAAGCTCGTGCAATTGAAGGCAGGCGACACCTTCTCGGCAGCCAAGCTGCAAGGCACCACCAAAGCCATCACGAGCATGCTCGGCAATTATGGCTTTGCGTTTGCCAGCGTCAGCGCCCAGCCGCAAGTCGACCGCAAAAATCACACCGTCGCGCTCACGCTGGTGGTCGATCCAGGGCGGCGTTTCTATGTCAACAAGATCAATATCGTTGGCAACTCTCGCACGCGCGACGTGGTGATTCGGCGCGAGATGCGTCAACTCGAGAGTTCGTGGTTCGACGCAGCGAAACTCAAGCTGTCGAAAGACCGTATCAATCGTCTGGGCTACTTCACCGATGTCGATGTGACCACGCAGCCGGTGGCCGGGTCACCCGACCAGGTCAATATCACGGTCAAAGTCAAGGAAAAGCCGACAGGCACAATCAACGTCGGGGCCGGCTTCTCGTCGACCGACAAGGTCGTGCTGACGGCGGGCATCAGCCAGGACAACGTCTTTGGGTCGGGCACCAGCCTGTCGATGAATGTAAATACAGGCAAGACCTATCGGACCCTGACGGTGACCCAGGTCGATCCCTATTTCACGGTCGATGGCATCAGCCGTATCACCGATCTTTACTACCGCACGTATCAGCCGCTGTTGCTGACGAGCAATAGCGATTTCCGTATCAATACGACGGGCGGCAGCCTGAAGTTCGGTATCCCGTTCTCCGAGAACGACACGGTCTACTTCGGCATCGGCATGGAGCAGACCAAGCTCCATCTGACCAACGACGGAACCACGCCGCAACGCTATATCGACTACGCGAATCAGTTCGGCTACGTCAGCAACAACTATCCGTTCACGATCGGATGGTCGCGGGATACCCGCGACAGCGCGCTGGTGCCGACCGAAGGTCATTATCAGCAGGCCAATATCGAAGTCGGTACGCCGATCGGGACCACCAAGTATTATCGGGCGTTCTACCAGCACCAGTTCTACTATCCGATCGCTCGCGGCTATACCTTGTCGATGAACGGCGAAATCGGGTATGGCCACGGTTTCGGCGGCGAACCGTTCCCGATTTTCAAGAACTACTATGCTGGCGGTATCGGGTCGGTGCGCGGTTATTCGCCGAGTTCCCTGGGCCCGCACGATACCAATGGAGATCCGCTGGGCGGCGCATCCGAATTGATCGGCAACATCGAAATGAGCTTCCCGTTGCCGGGTACCGGCTATGACCGCACGCTTCGCGTGTTCACCTTCCTTGACGGCGGTAATGTGTTCGATGAAGGGCAGCCCTACAAGCTCAACGAGTTGCGTTACTCTTATGGCTTTGGTTTGTCGTGGATTTCGCCGATCGGCCCGCTGAAAATCAGCATGGGTTTCCCGCTGGTTCGCAAGGCCGGGGACCAGTATCAGAAATTCCAGTTCCAGGTTGGAACATCGTTCTAAATGCGATAGGCGACGCGTCTGGACGCGTCGCTGTTGAAGGGGTATGAGATTGAACAGAATACGCAAGCATTGGACCACCGGCCTGGCAGCGGTGCTGTTGGCGTGCACTGCGCTGCACGCGTCCGCGCAGGAAGCACGCATCGCTGCGGTGAACTCCGACCGCATCCTGCGGGACTCGTTGCCCGCCAGGGTGGCGCAGGCCAAGCTCGAGAAAGAGTTTTCGAAACGGGATCATGATCTACAACTGATGGCGCAACGCCTCAAGACCATGTCCGAAAAATTGGACAAGGATGGCCCGACGCTGTCGCCGATCGATCGCGCCAATCGTCAGCGCGAGCTGAACGATCTGAATAACGAGTTCCTGACCAAGCAGCGCGAATTCCGCGACGACCTGAATCAGCG
This sequence comes from Burkholderiales bacterium, assembly GCA_018971155.1. Classification (GTDB taxonomy): domain Bacteria; phylum Pseudomonadota; class Gammaproteobacteria; order Burkholderiales; family Burkholderiaceae; genus Pandoraea. The sequence continues at coordinate 16,613 of JAGXBI010000023.1, read as the reverse complement.
CCGCAATGAAGAACTGGCGTCGATTCTCGATCAGGCGAACCGTGTCATCAAGCAGATAGCCGAGAAGGACAAGTACGACCTTATCGTGCAAGAAGCAGTTTATGTCAGTCCTCGGATCGATATCACCGACCAGGTGCTGCGCGTGATGAATGGCGGCACGCTGTCGCCGAACGCCGCGAGTGCGCCGAGCAAGTGAGATCGCTGACATGACGTCGTTCTCGCTGGCGGATCTGGTCGCGAAATTCGGTGGTGAACTCATTGGCGACGGCGGGACGACAGTCACGGGGCTGGCGCCGCTGGATCGCGCTGATGCCAGTCAACTGGCATTTCTGTCGAACCCGCTGTATCTGAATCAGGTTGCATCCTCCCGCGCTGGAGCGGTGATTTTGGCGCGCGGCGATTTCGAAAAAGTCGAGCGCCCCTCGGACCGTAACTGGATTATCGCGGCAAACCCCTACGCTTACTTTGCTCGCGTCGCGCAATTGCTTGCCGCCTCCAATGCCCCTGCAGTGGTCCCCGGAGTGCACGCCAGCGCAACCATAGATCCGTCGGCCCAAATTGCTGCCAGTGCGAGCATCGGACCGAACACAGTCATCGAAGATGGCGTGCGGATCGGCGAGCGCGTGCGCATCCAGGCCAATTGCTTCATCGGGCGCGGTACCGTGATCGGCGACGACACGCTGATCTATGCCAATGTCACGCTCTATCATGGCAGCGTGATCGGCGCGCGTAACATTCTGCACGCCGGTGTCGTGATCGGTGCCGACGGATTCGGATTTGCTCCTGATTTCTCCGCCCAGGGCGGCGAGTGGGTGAAGATCCCTCAGGTCGGTCGAGCGGTGCTCGAGGACGATGTCGAGATTGGCGCCAGCACCAGCATCGACCGCGGCGCGATGGCCGACACTGTGATCGAGCGAGGCTGCAAAATCGACAACCAGGTACAGATCGGCCACAACGTCCGGGTGGGCGCTTATACGGTGATCGCAGGTTGCACGGGTATCGCCGGCAGCACGACGATCGGCCGTTACTGCATGATCGGCGGGGCGGTGGGTATCGCAGGGCACGTCACGATTGCTGATAGAGTGACGATCACGGCAAAATCCGGCGTGACCAAATCGATCCCCAAGCCGGGCATATACAGCGGCTCCATCGCGGCGACTCCCCATGCCGAGTGGAATAAAAATGCCGCCATCGTGCACAATCTCGACAAGATGCGCGATCGAATCAAACAACTCGAGGCCATCGTCAAAGATTTGCAGAACACCAAATGAACCAGAACACCGTCAAAATCGACATTCACCAGATTCTCAAGCTGCTGCCGCACCGCTATCCCATGCTGTTGGTCGATCGCGTCATCGAACTCGAGCCGCACAAGAGCATCACGGCGATCAAGAACGTGACCATCAACGAGCCGTTCTTTACCGGCCACTATCCGCAACGCCCTGTCATGCCCGGCGTGCTGATCATCGAGGCGCTGGCACAGACGGCGGCTTTATTGACGTTCTCGGAAGATACCGAGCATGGCGAGGACTCGCTGTATTACTTCGTCGGTATCGATGGCGCTCGTTTCAAGCGGCCCGTCGAGCCGGGTGATCAGATGGTGCTTCATGTCGACTTCGAACGTTTTCTGCGCGGCATCTGGAAATTCAAGGGGCGGGCAATGGTCGATGGCGTCGTCGCCGCGGAAGCCGAGTTCATGTGCATGATCAAGAAGAACCCTGAAGCCAACTGACGGGTACCGGAACAAGATGGCGAATATCCACTCCACCGCGATTGTCGATCCGAAGGCGAACCTGGCAGACGACGTCTCGATCGGTCCTTATGCGGTCATTGGCCCTGATGTGACGCTGGGCAGCGGTACTCAAATCGGTTCTCACAGCGTGGTCGAAGGACATACGACGCTTGGCAAGGATAACCGCATCGGTCACTTTGCCTCGGTCGGCGGCATGCCGCAGGATATGAAATATCGGGGTGAGCCCACTCGCCTGGAGATTGGCGATCGCAACACGATTCGCGAATTCACCACGATTCATACGGGCACCGCACAGGATGTAGGAGTTACCCGTATCGGCAACGATAACTGGATCATGGCTTACGTGCACATCGCACACGATTGCCAGGTCGGCAACAATACCGTGTTCTCCAGCAACGCCCAGATTGCCGGGCACGTGCATGTCGGTGACTGGGCCATTCTCGGCGGCATGGCGGGGGTGCACCAGTTCGTGCGCATCGGCGCGCACGCGATGCTCGGTGGCGCCTCCGCGCTCGTGCAGGATATCCCGCCTTTCGTGATTGCCGCCGGCGACAAGGCGGTGCCGCATGGCATCAACGTCGAAGGCCTGAGGCGCCGAGGATTTTCCGCCGAGACCATTGCCGCGCTGCGCAATGCCTACAAACTGGTCTACAAGAGCGGCTTGACGCTGGAGGAAGCCAAGCTGCAGATTTCCGCGTCGGCGGCCGCTGAGACCGGGGCCGTGGCCGATGCGCTGCGCAGTTGGCTCGATTTCCTGAATACGGCCACACGCGGCATTATTCGCTGACTTCCAGGCCGCACGATGACCATTCCATCGGGGGGCCTACGCCTGGCAATGGCCGCCGGAGAGCCCTCTGGCGATCTCCTGGGCGGTGCGTTGCTGTCGTCCTTGTCGGCGCGGCTGCCGGTCGATACCACCTATTTCGGCATTGGCGGCCCCAAAATGAGCGCGGCCGGTTTTCGCGCAAATTGGACCATCGACAAGCTGGCCGTGCGCGGCTACGTCGAAGTTCTGCACAATTTGCGAGACATCCTGGCGATTCGCCGGGATCTGCGACGCACCTTGCTCGCTACGCCGCCGGATATCTTCATCGGCATCGACGCGCCCGACTTCAATTTTTCGGTCGAGGAAACGTTACGCGCGGCCGGCGTGCCGGTCGCGCACTTCGTCAGCCCGTCGATCTGGGCATGGCGTGGAGGCAAGATAAAAAAGATCCGGCGTGCGGTCGACCACATGCTGTGCCTGTTCCCGTTCGAGCCGGAAATCTATCATCGCGCCGGCGTTGCCGCGACGTTCGTCGGGCACCCTTTGGCAGACGTCATTCCCATGTGCCCCGATCCGGCGGCTGCGCGCCGGCGTCTCGGTCTCGCTGAAGAGGGGCGGATCGTCGCGGTCCTGCCCGGCAGTCGGCGCGCCGAAATTGCATTGCTGACACCGGTCTTCCTTGCAGCGATGGCATTGATGCAGGAGCGTCAGCCCGGTTTGCGGTTTGTGCTGCCGGCTGCCTCCGAGGCGCTGCGCGAGCAGTTGCGGCCGCTGATCGCAGCCCATCCCGAACTGGCGCTGACGGTGACCCGGGGCGCCTCCCACGACGCCCTCGAAGCTGCAGACGCGGTACTGCTGGCCAGTGGCACGGCAACGCTGGAAGCCGCCTTATACAAAAAACCGATGGTCATTTCCTACAAGGTGCCCTGGCTGACTGCGCAGCTGATGAAGCGCATGGGGTATTTGCCCTATGTCGGATTGCCGAACGTACTCGCCGGTCGCTTCGTCGTGCCCGAGCTGCTGCAGGAAGCGGCCACGCCGCAGGCGCTTGCGCAGGCCACACTCTCGCAGCTGAACGACGACGACAACCGCCGCAGCCTGGTCGACCTGTTTACCGAGATGCATGCCACGCTCAAGCAGGATGCCGCCGCGCGCGCGGCTGATGTGATCGTCGGGATGCTTCCGGCTGGCCGGAGTGCGCGATGAGCCGCAAGCAGAACGCTTCGCAAATCGCCCTTGCGTTCGACGCCCCTGACGACCTGGCATGTGGCGTCGACGAGGCGGGGCGCGGCCCGCTTGCCGGCCCGGTGGTAGCCGCCGCGGTGATCCTCGATCCGGCCCGGCCAATCGACGGCTTGGCCGACTCCAAAAAGCTCACGGCAAAGCGGCGCGAAGTGCTTTACGAGCAAATCCAGGAGCGGGCGTTGGCGTGGCATATCGCGCTTGCCGACGTCGAGGAAATCGATCGCCTGAACATTCTGCATGCAACCATGCTGGCGATGCAGCGGGCGATCGCGGGATTGCAGCCCCAGCCGACGTTGGCGCTGATCGACGGCAACCGCTGTCCGGTCCTGCCGATGCGCGCCGAGGCCATCGTCAAGGGCGATGACAAAGTCGCCGCGATTTCCGCCGCGTCGATTCTGGCCAAGGTGTCGCGTGATCGCATGCTGTGCACGCTGCACGTCAGTTACCCGCAATACGGCTTCGATGTCCATAGCGGTTACCCGACGCCGCAGCATCTGGCCGCGTTGCGCGAGTTCGGCGCGAGTCCCCATCATCGCCGATCCTTTGCGCCGGTGCGCGATGTATTGGCGGCGATCAACGCTTGAGAGCGCTGCATGAAACACATTAGCTCCAAGGACAATGCGTTTTTCAAGCACCTGAAGCAGCTGGCGCACTCCAGCCAGCAGCGACGGCGGGCCGGCAATGCGCTGCTGGAAGGCATTCACCTGGCCGATGCCTACCTGGATGCCTGCGGCCAGCCGCTGCACTGCGTGGTGTCCGAGTCCGCGCTGGATAACGCGGGCGTGCAGAACGTGCTCGCGCGGGTCGAGAGCGAGCGTTTGATCTGCCTGCCCGATGCGCTCTTTCATGGCCTGAGCACCGTCGTCAATGGCATTGATCTGCTATTCGTGGTAACGGTGCCAACGGGCCGGTTACCGGCGCATCAATCCACGGACTGCGTGATTCTCGACGCCGTGCAGGACGCCGGTAACGTCGGCTCGATTCTGCGCAGCGCGGCAGCCGCCGGCGTCGCGGACGTCTATTGCACTGCGGGCACGGCGTTTTGCTGGTCGGCCAAAGTGTTGCGGGCCGGCATGGGGGCGCACTTCCTGCTCAATATCGTCGAGCATTGCACATTCGAGGGGCTGGCCCCGCGACTAACAGGGCAAATCCTGGCGACTACCTCCCACGCAGACCAGACCATCTACCAACAGGATCTGAGGCAGCCGGTAGCGTGGATTTTCGGTAATGAGGGGGCGGGCGTCTCCGAAGCCTGGATGAGCGTCGTGACCCACCCGGTCAAAATCCCGCAACCCGGCGGGATGGAGTCGCTCAACGTGGCGGCCAGCGCTGCCGTGTGCCTGTTCGAAGCGGTTCGCCAGCGCAGTCGTCCTTAGGGCACGGCTGCACGCCGGTTCAATAGCCGTCGCGCTCCAGGCGCACTTCCTGCAGGATCGTCGTGGCGATTTCCTCGATCGACTTGTGCGTGGACGACAGCCACTTGATACCCTCGCGCCGCATCATCGCTTCGGCCTCGTTCACTTCATAGCGGCAGTTCTCGAGCGACGCATATTTGCTGCCCGGCCGGCGCTCGTTGCGGATTTCGGAGAGCCGGGTCGGATTGATCGACAAGCCGAACAGCTTGTGTTTGAAGTGGGTCAGCGTCGACGGCAGGCGCCCGCGCTCGAAGTCGTCCGGGATCAGCGGATAATTCGCTGCCTTGACGCCATATTGCAGTGCCAGATAGAGGCTGGTCGGCGTTTTGCCGCTGCGCGACACACCCACCAGAATGACGTCGGCGCTCTCGAGATTCTTGTCGGACTGCCCGTCGTCGTGAGCCAGCGAAAAATTGATCGCCTCGATACGATTCTTATAGGCATCGCTATCGGCGTTCTGGTGAAAACGACCGATCGCATGCGTCGATTTCAGCTCCAGCTCGTGCTCCAGCGGCTCGATGAATTTCTGAAACATGTCGAGTACCAGACCGCGCGTGCGTGTCACGATCGCATTCGCCTTGCTGTTGACCAGCGTGGTGAATACGATTGGGCGCACCCCTTCGACGCGCTCCACCTCGTTGATTCGGCTGGCCGCCTCGTACGCCTTGTCGACCGAGTCCACGAAGGGCAGCCGGATCAGGCGAAAGCGCATTTCGAACTGCGTGAGAATGGAATGCGCAAAGGTTTCAGCCGTAATGCCGGTACCGTCCGATACCAAAAACACGGGGCGGGGCGGGCGATCAGTCACGGCAGGCAGGTCGGAGGAGTTCATAAGGGGGGCGGGCCAGGCGAGGGGCGGTTCGGTTTTTTGCATCGCAAAATGCAGCTTCGCACGGTAGAATAGCGACAACTGTGCGACACGTGCTCGTGTCCGGATCGGACCTCGTCCGTAATAGAGGAAGCCCCAACCGTGAGGCGGGCGATAGATTATAAAACGATTTATCTGAACAAGGCTTGTCCTTAGGGTCAGAGGAAACAGCAAAGTCGGGTCTTCACGGCCTGGCTTTGCCGGTGTAGAGACTGTTGGGCGGTTTCACCAACAGTCCTCGCACCGCAACTACCTGATTACCGTCAGGTACCGCAGTCGGCGGCATTATTTCCGCCGACAAGGCGGGGGTAATGGTTGTGCTTTCGAGCCTTCGAGCTCCGGATTGTGAAAAGGAAACGAGCGAAGCTCGGTGTGTCATTGTTCGACCCCATCCGAGGCTTGGGTGGGTGTAGTGAACCTGCTATACGACTAGCAGTAGCCTAGGAAGACATGCGTTGCTGGTAACGGCAGGGTGTGAAGCTCTTCCGACAACGTATCCCTCGGAAGTTTCGGGCGTGTCGATCCTGTGAAGGGTTGGTGCGGATACTCCTAGCAGCAAGGGGGTAAAGGAGCAAGGCTGGCTGAAATGGTCAACGTAAAGTGAACTGCTGATAAACCTCGTCACTATTGAAGAGCCAAAGCTGCTTGCGGTATCGGGCTCTAGCCAAAATGGCATGCGGTCGGTTGACCCACTGGTTGTTTGGGTTACGTCGTCATCAGACCGTCGGGGAAAAGGCAGGACCTGCCTCAGTCGTGTGACATGCCGGGAACGTGGTAAGCCCGTATCGTCGCTGGTCGAAGTCGACCAGCAAGGTGTTCCGCGAGGGGCACTGATGGCGGTGCGGGTATGGGATGACGGAAAAAGCGAAGGCTGGCCTGTAATCGGCCGGATAGGGGTTGAGACATTACCCCACGCGAAAGCGAGCCCACTTCCGTCTGGTCTACCGTCGTAAGACGGTCTGACTGACCTTTAGAAAACTGGTGGCGGTACGGACGTGTTCGTGCCGCCTTTGAAATATTCCCCGCGGGGGGCGTTATCGCTCCCCGCAGGGGGAAGATGCGCCTCCCGTCTGGGGATTTCTTCCAGATGAGGAGAGCAGCATGAAAGTATCAATCCGAAAGGATGGATCTGCGCCCTCCCATGGGCCGGACGACTGGCACGCTATTGATTGGCGCCGGGTTGAACGGACCGTGAAGGGAATGCAGATTCGAATTGCGAAGGCGACGCGGGAAGGCAAATGGCGCAAGGTGAAAGCCCTGCAACGGATGCTGACCCGCACGTTGTCCGCGAAGCTGTATGCGGTACGACGTGTTACGCAAAATACTGGCGCGCGAACGGCGGGAGTCGATCGCGAACTGTGGGAGACGCCTGAGAATCGACTGGCAGCAGTCGGCAGGTTGGAGCAGCATGGGTATCGGCCTATGCCATTACGGCGGGTTTATATCCCGAAGGCCAATGGAAAGAAGCGTCCTCTGGGCATTCCGACCATGCGAGACAGGGCGATGCAGGCCCTGTATCTGCTGGCCCTCGAGCCGGTGGCAGAGTCCACGAGCGACCCGAACTCGTATGGGTTTAGGAGAAATCGCTCGACGGCCGATGCCATGTCCCAGCTGTTTGTTTCCTTATCCGCGAAGGTTTCGGCCAAGTGGGTACTGGAAGCGGACATCAAGGGATGCTTCGACCATATCAGCCATGACTGGCTGGAGAACCATGTCCCGATGGACAAGGTAATTCTTCGGAAGTGGCTGAAATCCGGTCTGCTGTATCAAGGTCGGTATCAGGCAACAGAAGCCGGTACGCCGCAGGGGGGCATCATTTCCCCAACGCTGGCAAATATTGCGCTGAACGGGCTGGAATCGGAACTGGTGGCACACCTTGGTGCGAAACTGGGCAAGGGGAAAGCCAGGAAGCTGAAAGTGAATGTGGTGCGGTACGCGGATGACTTCGTGATCACCGGCGTCTCGAAGGAGGTGCTGGAAAATGAGGTCCGACCTTGGGTGGAAGCTTTCCTGGCAGTACGGGGACTGCAACTATCTGAGGAGAAAACGCGGATTGTTCACATTGGCGAAGGCTTTGATTTCCTGGGGTGGAATTTCCGGAAGTACTCGGGAACGCTGCTCATCAAACCGAGCAAGAAGAACACGCAAGCGTTCTATCGCAAGGTGGCGGAAACGATCGGCAACAATATGACGGTGAAGCAGGAGAAACTGATTCGACTGCTGAACCCGATGCTACGGGGCTGGGCGCAATATCACAGTCCCGTGGTGGCCAAGCAGGCATACAGCCGCATGGAGCATCTGATATTTCAGAGGCTCTGGCGGTGGGCGAAGAGGCGACACTCCAACAAGAACACCGATTGGGTGAAAAAGAAATACTTTCACACAGTAGGTAAACGAAATTGGGTGTTTGCCACCCCCGCAGTCCGGAAAGATGGTAGTAAGGGGCTGCTCGAGCTGTACCAGATCAGCGGTACGGTGATTCAGCGGCACAAGAAGGTCAAAGGGGACTTTAGTCCCTTTGATCCGAGTATGGAGCAGTATGGCGAAGAGCTGCGACAGAAGCGTATGGAGAAATCCAGAAGCTATCTGAGACAGTGGTTCAGCCTGTACTCATCGCAGCAGGGCAACTGCGCACTCTGCGGTGAAGCACTCGAGTTTGATAATGGCTGGCACGACCATCATTTGGTGTACAAGATGCATGGAGGTACCAATGCGCTATCGAACCGAGTGCTGCTGCACCCTAACTGCCACCGACAGGTGCATGCTGGTAAAATTGCGGTAACTAAGCCGGTTCCGGTCAAGTAAGACGGGACTTTGAATAGGAAACTATTAATGTAGATTGGAGCCGTATGCGGTGAAAGTCGCACGTACGGTTCTTAGGGGGCTCCTTCTCTGCAAAGAGAGGGAGCTACCCGCCTGTTGGATAAGCAATTGCCTCAGACGCCGAACCAGCGCGGCGTCGCCGGATTTTTCGGCGCCGGTCGATTTCTTATCCAACAGGTTGTGTGTCGCACTGTAAAGCCCAGGCATGCAGCTCAGAATTTTTTCTCACTTTAGGGGCTTTTATGACTAACGCAGCACACGACGGCGCCTACGTGGTGCCGTTTGAGCATTTGCGAATGACCGACGTCGACTCGGTTGGCGGAAAAAACGCGTCGCTCGGCGAGATGATCAGCCAGCTTGCCGAAGCAGGAGTGCGGGTGCCGGGCGGTTTTGCCACCACGGCACACGCCTTCCGTGATTTTCTGGCGCATAACAATCTGACCGAGCGTATCGCTCAGCGTCTGGCCGGACTCGATATCGATAACGTCAAGGCGCTGGCGCAGGCCGGCGCCGAAATTCGGCAATGGATCGTCGAAGCGCCGCTTCAGCCGAAGCTGGAAGAAGAAATTCGCGCGCATTTTCAAAAGCTTGCAGGCGATTCTTCGAGCGAGATGTCATTCGCGGTGCGCTCCTCCGCGACGGCGGAAGATCTGCCTGACGCATCGTTCGCCGGACAGCAGGAAAGCTACTTGAACGTGGTCGGCATCGACGATGTGCTCGATCGCATCAAGCACGTGTTTGCCTCGCTCTACAACGATCGCGCGATCTCCTACCGCGTGCACAAGGGCTTCGAGCACGCGGAAGTGGCGCTGTCTGCGGGCGTGCAGCGTATGGTGCGTTCCGATTGCGGCGCGGCCGGCGTGATGTTCACGATCGACACGGAATCCGGCTTCAACGACGTCGTCTTCATCACGGCCAGCTACGGGCTGGGCGAAACGGTGGTGCAGGGCGCCGTCAATCCCGACGAATTCTACGTCTTCAAGCCGACGCTGCAGCAAGGCAAATATCCCATCATTCGGCGCACGATCGGCTCGAAACTGATCAAGATGGAATTCACCCAACCGGGCGAGCCTGGCCGCGTCAAGACCGTCGACGTACCGCTCGAAATGCGCAATCGCTATGCCATCAACGACAGCGACACGGTGGAGCTCGCCAAATACGCCGTCATCATCGAAAAGCACTACGGCCGCCCGATGGATATCGAATGGGGCAAGGACGGCAAGGACGGTAAAATTTACATCCTCCAGGCTCGACCGGAAACCGTGAAGAGCCAGGCCGCCGGTACCGTGGAGCAGCGCTTCAAGCTCAAGGGCGCCGCGCCGGTGCTGACCACCGGGCGGGCGATTGGCCAAAAAATCGGTGCGGGCCCGGTTCGCGTGGTGCGTGATGCCGCCGAGATGGAGCGCGTGCAGCCGGGCGACGTCCTGGTGGCCGACATGACCGATCCGAACTGGGAACCGGTGATGAAGCGCGCCTCGGCGATCGTGACCAACCGCGGCGGCCGCACCTGCCACGCGGCGATCATCGCGCGCGAGCTGGGCGTACCTGCGGTGGTCGGTTGCGGCGACGCGACCGAACGCCTGAAGGACGGCTCGCTGGTCACCGTGTCTTGCGCGGAAGGCGACGAAGGCAAGATCTACGATGGATTGCTGGAGACCGAAGTCACCGAAATCCAGCGCGGAGAGATGCCCAACATTCCAATCAAGCTGATGATGAACGTGGGCAACCCCCAACTGGCGTTCGATTTTGCCCAACTGCCCAATCAGGGGGTGGGGCTGGCACGCCTTGAATTCATCATCAACAACAATATCGGCGTGCACCCGAAAGCGATTCTCGAGTATCCGAACGTCGACGCCGACCTGAAAAAGGCGGTCGAATCGGTGGCACGCGGACATGCTTCCCCGCGGGCTTTCTATGTCGACAAGCTGGCCGAAGGGATTGCCACCATTGCCGCAGCCTTCTATCCGAAATCAGTCATCGTGCGTTTGTCCGATTTCAAATCGAACGAATACAAGAAACTGATCGGTGGTTCGCGTTACGAGCCGGACGAGGAAAACCCGATGCTGGGCTTCCGTGGCGCCTCGCGCTACATAGCCGAGGATTTCGCCCTGGCCTTCGAAATGGAGTGCCTGGCGCTCAAGCGCGTGCGCGAAGAGATGGGCTTGACCAACGTCGAGATCATGGTGCCGTTCGTGCGCACGCTCGGCCAGGCCGAGCGTGTGGTCGGCCTGCTGGCCAAGCATGGCCTCAAGCGTGGCGAAAACGGCTTGCGCCTGATCATGATGTGCGAAGTGCCGTCCAACGCAATCCTGGCCGAGGAATTCCTCGCCTTCTTCGACGGCTTCTCGATCGGCTCGAACGACCTGACCCAACTGACGCTGGGGCTCGATCGCGACTCCGGGATGGAACTGCTCGCCAAGGATTTCGACGAGCGCGACCCGGCGGTGCGTTTCATGCTGAGCCGAGCGATCAAGGCGTGTCTGGCCAATGGCAAATACGTCGGCATCTGCGGCCAAGGGCCGTCCGATCATCCGGATCTGGCCGAATGGCTGGCCAGGGAAGGCATTGCGTCGATGTCGCTCAACCCTGACACGGTGATCGACACCTGGCAGCATCTGGCCAAGCTCAAGCTGTAAGCGCAGGCTGAAAAGCGGCGCCGCAAGGTGCCGCTCCGCCAGTTGCGCGAAAATCCATGTTATAAACCCCGGTAGATGTTGCCGGGGTTTTTTATTGGCATCGTTACCGGGGAGCGATGTGGTGGACATGATGCTGTTCTGGTTCGGGCTGGCCGGCTTGGCGGTTGTCGCCGAGTTGATGACCGGCACGTTTTATCTGCTGATGATCGCCATCGGTTTCATGGCTGGCGGTCTGGCAGCCATCGTCGGGATGAGCCACCCGCTGCAGGTTGTACTGGCCGCCGTGATCGCTGCCGCAGCTGTCGTGCTGCTCCGGCGCAGCCGCTTCGGGCGGCGCCGCAAACTCGAAGCGGCGCGTGACCCGAATGTCAATCTCGATATCGGCCAGCGCTTGCGGGTCGAGGCGTGGCAAGCCGACGGTCGGGCGCGAGTCTCGTACCGGGGCGCCGATTGGGACGTCGAACTTGCCCCGGGACAGGTCGCGGCAACCGGCTGGTTTGAGATTCGCGAGGTACGGGGCAGTCGCCTGATCGTCGCCGCGGCCGATCCGCACAAGGCTTGACCTTGGCGCGATCGCCCAGCGATGCGACACTCATTCAATCACCGGCTGCTGCCGGTCTCCATCGCCAGGGGGCAAGATGTTCGATATCAACAGCGTTGCGCTGATCATTTTCGTGATTGCGGTCCTGATTGTCGTCCGATCGGTCAAGATCGTGCCGCAACAACATGCCTGGGTCGTCGAGCGGCTCGGGCGATATCACGCCACCTTGACGCCGGGTTTGTCGATCGTTGTGCCGTTTATCGATCGCGTTGCCTACAAGCACGTGCTCAAGGAAATTCCGCTCGACGTGCCAAGTCAGGTGTGCATCACCAAGGACAATACGCAACTGCAGGTTGACGGGGTGCTGTATTTCCAGGTCACCGACGCAATGAAAGCCTCGTACGGTTCCAGCAATTTCGTCTCGGCGATTACGCAACTATCGCAAACCACCTTGCGCAGCGTCATCGGCAAAATGGAGCTCGACAAGACCTTCGAGGAGCGGACCCACATCAATCAAAGCGTCGTGGATTCTCTGGACGAGGCTGCAGCGAACTGGGGCGTCAAGGTGCTGCGTTACGAAATCAAGGACTTGACCCCGCCCAAGGAAATCCTGCATGCGATGCAGGCGCAGATCACCGCCGAGCGCGAAAAGCGCGCACTGATCGCCTCCTCCGAGGGTAAGCGCCAGGAGCAGATCAATCTGGCAAACGGCGCGCGCGAAGCGGCCATTCAAAAATCGGAAGGGGAACGGCAGGCTTTCATCAACCGTGCCCAGGGCGAAGCGTCGGCGATCCTGGCGGTGGCCGAAGCCAATGCCCAGGCGATCCAAAAAATCGCCAATGCCATCCAGACCCGGGGCGGCATGGATGCGGTCAATCTGAAAGTGGCCGAACAGTATGTCGGCGCGTTCGGCAATCTGGCCAAGACCGGCAATACCTTGATCGTGCCGGGCAATCTGAGCGACATCAGCGGCATGGTTGCGGCGGCACTCAAGATCGTTCGCGGCAGCGATTCGGCCGCCACGGACTCCACCAAAGCCTAGTCACCAGGGCGGCAATCGATCCGGTTGCCGCCGACCTGCGCGGTAGGCAGATCGTCCCGCCTCAACGCGGATTGCGCATCAGTCGTGCCTTCTCGCGCTCCCAGTCCCGCTTCTTCTCGGTCTCGCGCTTGTCATGCAGTTTCTTGCCCTTGGCCAGGCCGATTTCGCATTTGACCAGGCCCTTGCTGTAGTGAAAGTTGAGCGGCACCAGCGTATAGCCGCGTTGCTCGACCTTGCCGATCAGGCGCTTGATTTCTTCCGAATGCAGCAGTAGCTTGCGGGTGCGCGTCGGATCCGGATGGATGTGGGTCGAAGCAGTGGGCAGCGGGCTGATGTGCGCGCCGATCAGGTACAACTCGCCATCGCGAATCACCACGTAGCCCTCCTTGATCTGGCTGCGACCGGCGCGAATCGACTTGACCTCCCACCCCTCGAGCGCCAATCCAGCCTCATAGCGCTCCTCGATGAAATAGTCGAAGAAGGCCTTTTTATTGTCGATTATGCTCATTGAGGAAGACTTTACGTGAAGTGGCGCTAGGCTCGGGTAAAATTACAATTTTAACAAACAGTCTCGGCGGTGTGGCTTGGCGAAGGCACGCGGGCTGCTGTCAAACCACGATCGCGAACGCAATGGCAGAAGTTATCAAAACCGTGCTGATCCAGCACTCGGCACAGCAGATGTTCGATCTGGTAACCAACGTCGCCGATTATCCAAACTTCCTTCCATGGTGCGGCGGCGTCGAAATTCGTCACCAAGACGAAACGTCGATGGAAGCGTCGATCCGTATAGCGTTCAAGGGCCTGCATCAACAGTTCACGACGCGCAACCGCCATGATCGACCCAGCGCCATCGATATGGAATTCGTCGACGGGCCGTTCAAGAAATTTTCCGGCGCCTGGCGTTTCACGCCGTTGCGCGAAAACGCGTGCAAAATCGAGTTTCGCCTGCACTACGAGTTTTCCAGCCTGTTGCTGGAAAAGGTGATAGGCCCCGTATTTAGCCATATCGCCAACACCTTTGTCGATTCTTTTGTCAAGCGGGCCGAGGCGGTCTATGCCCAGTGACGCGATGCAGATCCAGGTCTGTTACGCCCAGCCTGACGGGCAGACCCTGCTGGAGCTGAATGTGCCGCCGGGGGCCACCATCGAGCAGGCGATTCGTTGCAGCGGCGTGCTGGCGCGGCATCCCGAGATCGACCTCGAGCGGCAGCGCGTCGGCATCTTCGGGCAACTCAAGCCGCTCGATACGCCGGTCCAGTCGGGCGACCGTATTGAAATCTACCGACCCTTGAAGGCCGATCCCAAAGAGGCGCGTCAGCGTCGGGTGGCCAAAAAGCGTGCGGAGGGCTCACGCGAAGGGAACAAGTGGCAGGGCCGCCGCTGACGAGGCACGCATTCACGCCTTGCGCGCAGGCGCGTGCAGCCGCACCGACCAACTGACCCCTGCCAGCAGCGAGACGATCGCGACGAGTTCCAGCCCCCGGGGCCAGCGCGCCTCAAAGAGAAAACCGTAGCAAAGGGCAAAAAAAGTTTCGAACACGATCATCTGGCCCGAGAGCGTCAACGGCAGCCGTCGGCTTGCAGCATGCCAGAAGGCATTGCCGATCGTCGATGCACCGACGGCCACGGCCATGCATACCAGCCAGAAAAGCCGCCAGTCGCCGCCAGCGGCCGGCCCAAAGCCCATCAATGGCGGCAAAAAGGCGGGTACGGCCAGCAACAGCGCCTGCAACCCTGTCACCACCCCCGTCAACACCGACCACTCGTGGCTGCTGAAATGCCCGTTGCGCGCCAGATAGCGGGCGTTGCCCACCGCGTACACGGTCCAGCAGGTCAGGGCGCCAACCGCGCACACGATGCCGAGCAGCCTGATACCCCAGCCATGGGCGTTTGAACCCGCATGCATGAAGACGTCGAGGTTCACGCTCAAGATGCCCAGCCCCACCAGCAACAAAGGCCAGGCCAGCTTGCGCAACGGCACGGCACCGTGATCCCGGCTACCGATCAGGGTCACCGTCACCGGCAAGACCCCGACGATCAGCGAGGCGGGGGCAATCCCCGCCCATTGCACCGCACCGGCCACAAACAGGTAATAGATCGTATTGCCCGCCAGGCTGAGCCAGAACAGCGCGATCCAGTCCGCCCGGGTCACCTTGTGACGCAAGCGCGGCCATAGGGGTACCAGCAGGCACAGTGAAATCGCGCCATACAGCAAATAGCGCGCGGCGCTCAGTTCGAGCGCGGAAAAGGCCGACAGCAACTGCGGTGCCAGAAAAATGAAGCCCCACAGCGCGCCCGCCGCCAGGCCATAAGCAATGCCTTGCCACATGATGTCGAAATGGCCCATGCGGGCCGTCTCACCGGGAGCGAAAGAGGCGCAAGAATAGCATGGCCCCAAGGCGCCTTCTTGCGGTGCCCGGCGATCTTTTGCGTTAGCCTGCAGGGCCCGGCCCACGCGCGAGACGGGGAGAAAATGCGTACGACGAGCGATGCCGAGCAAAGGCGATTTCTGTATAATTCGCTTTTGCGCCTATAGGATTTGCCATGCGTCTGATCCAACAAGCACTCACCTTCGATGACGTGCTCCTCGTCCCGGCGTACTCCGCCGTTCTCCCGCGCGACACCAGCCTTAGAACCAAGCTCACGCGCAACATTACATTGAACATGCCGTTGTTGTCGGCCGCCATGGACACGGTGACCGAAGCTCGCCTGGCAATTGCTCTGGCGCAAGAGGGCGGCATCGGCATCATTCACAAAAATCTCAAGCCGGCCGAGCAGGCGCGCGAAGTCTCGCGCGTCAAGCGATTCGAGTCGGGCGTACTGCGTGACCCGATCACCATCCCGCCGCACATGAAAGTGCGCGACGTGATCGCGCTGTCCCGCCAGCATGGCATCTCCGGCTTCCCGGTGGTCGAAGGCGCCCAGTTGATCGGCATCGTCACCAACCGTGACCTGCGCTTCGAAAGCCGGCTCGACGAGCCGGTGCGCGTCATCATGACGCCCAAGGAAAAGCTCGTCACCATCAAGGAAGGGCGGCCGCTGGCCGAAGCCGAACAGCTGATGCACCACCACCGGCTCGAGCGCGTGCTGGTCATCAACGACGCTTTCGAGTTGCGCGGCCTGGTGACGGTCAAGGACATCATGAAAGCGACCGAGCACCCCGACGCCAGCAAGGACGAGCATGGCAAGCTGCGCGTGGGTGCCGCCGTCGGGGTAGGGCCCGAAAATGAAGAGCGCGTCGAACTGCTGGTCGCCGCCGGGGTTGACGTCATCGTCGTCGATACCGCCCATGGCCACAGCCAGGGCGTGCTCGATCGGGTGCAGTGGGTCAAGAAGCATTTCCCGCAAATCGAAGTGATCGGCGGCAACATTGCCACCGCGGACGCCGCGCTCGCACTGGTCGAGCACGGTGCCGACGCGGTCAAGGTCGGCATTGGTCCCGGCTCGATCTGCACGACCCGGATCGTGGCCGGCGTCGGTGTTCCTCAGATCACCGCCATCGCCAACGTCGCCGAAGCGCTCAA
>JAGXBI010000335.1 GCA_018971155.1 Burkholderiales bacterium | reverse complement strand
CCAGCCCCGAATGGCTCATGATCCGTGAGCTGCTCGAGCAGCGCGACGAAGACACCCTGCGCCGCGTGCGCGTGGCGATCGGCGAGATGCTGGGCACAGGAGGTGGCAACGCTGCACGCAGCCCCCGCGTGGCATTGATCGGGCTGCGCGGCGCCGGCAAGTCCACGCTGGGCCAGAAGCTGGCGGCCGACCTCGGATTTCCGTTCATCGAGCTCAGCCGCGAGATCGAGAAGTTCGCGGGCTGCAGCATTTCCGAGATCGCCGGCCTGTACGGCATCAACGCCTACCGCCGTTACGAGCTGCGCGCCCTCGAGGAGACCATCCAGATCTATTCCGAGGCGGTGATCGCCACGCCCGGGGGTCTGGTGTCCGACCCGGCTGCCGTCAACCTGCTGCTGGCCCATTGCACGACGGTGTGGTTGCAGGCTCGACCCGAAGACCACATGAAGCGGGTCCAGGCGCAGGGCGACCTGCGCCCCATGGCGGCCAGCCGTGAGGCCATGGAAGACCTCAAGAGTATCCTGGCTGGCCGTGCCCCCTTCTATTCGAAGGCGGAATTCACGCTCGACACCAGTGCCCAGGACCTGGAGGCCAGCTTCCGGAGTCTGCGGGGCATCGTCCGCGAAGCCTTGCAGATGACGGCGTAGGGTTATGCAAAATAGTGCTTGACATGGTCAAGTTATGCACTATGATGCGTTCACCGACCCAAATCAGGCATTATTTTGCACTTGGAGATGACCGTGAGCACCGACACCCGCGTGGAATACCAGACCGATCCCAGCCGCTACCACCACCTCAAGCTGTCGTTTGACGGCCCCGTCGCCACCCTCAAGGTGGATATCGACGAGAACGCGGGCCTGCGCCCCGGCTACAAGCTCAAGCTCAACAGCTACGACCTTGGCGTGGACATCGAGCTCAACGACGCGCTCAACCGCATCCGCTTCGAGCACCCCGAAGTGCGCACCGTGGTGCTCACCAGCCTCAAGGACCGGGTGTTCTGCTCCGGCGCGAACATTTTCATGCTCGGCCTGTCCAGCCACGCCTGGAAGGTCAACTTCTGCAAGTTCACCAACGAGACCCGCAACGGCCTGGAAGACTCGTCGCGCCACTCCGGGCTCAAGTTTCTGGCGGCCGTCAATGGTGCCTGCGCCGGCGGCGGCTATGAGCTGGCAATGGCCTGCGACGAAATTTATCTGGTCGACGACCGCTCGTCGTCGGTGGCGCTGCCCGAAGTGCCGCTGCTGGGCGTGCTGCCGGGCACCGGCGGCCTCACCCGCCTGACCGACAAGCGTCGCGTGCGCCATGATCGCGCCGATATTTTCTGCACGATCGTCGAAGGCGTGCGCGGCGAGCGCGCCAAGACCTGGCGCCTGGTCGACGAAGTGGTCAAGCCGAATCAATTCCAGCAAAGCGTTCAGGCCCGCGCGCTGGAGCTGGCCGCGCAAAGCGACCGGCCCGATGCTGCGCAGGGCGTGACTCTGCCGCGCCTGGAGCGCACGGTGCGCGATGACGGCCTGTTCTACGAGTACGTTTCAGTGGCGATCGATCGCGCCAAGCGCACCGCGACCTTCACCGTCAAGGCGCCGGCCGGCGTGCCGGCGACGCAGATCGACGCGATCATGGCGGCCGGCGCGCGCTGGTGGCCGCTGCAGTTCGCCCGCGAGCTTGACGATGCGATTCTCTCGATGCGCACCAACGAGCTCGATATCGGCACCTGGATCTTCAAGGCCGAAGGCGAGGCGAAAACCATGCTCGCCATCGATGCGGCGCTGCTCGAACACCGCGATCACTGGTTCGTGCGCGAGACCATCGGCATGCTGCGCCGTACGCTGGCGCGCATCGACGTGTCGTCCCGCTCGCTGTTCACGCTGATCGAGCCCGGCTCCTGCTTTGCCGGGATCTTCGCCGAGTTCGCCTTCGCCGCCGACCGCACCTACATGGCCGCGCTGCCGAGCAACGAGGAAGAAGAACCGGCCATCACGCTCTCGGAAGCCAACTTCGGGCTATTCCCGATGGTCACGCACCAGTCACGTCTGGCACGCCGTTTCTACGAGGAAGCGGCGCCGCTGGAGGCCGCGCGCGCCAGGATCGGCGTGCCGGTCAAGCCGGTCGAAGCCGAGCAATTGGGGCTGGTGACCGCCGCCCCCGACGACATCGACTGGGCCGATGAAATTCGCATCGCCCTCGAGGAACGCGCGGCGATGTCGCCCGACGCGCTGACCGGACTGGAGGCGAACCTGCGCTTCAATGGCCCGGAAACGATGGAAACGCGCATCTTCGGGCGGCTCTCGGCATGGC
Organism: Burkholderiales bacterium; assembly: GCA_018971155.1. Classification (GTDB taxonomy): domain Bacteria; phylum Pseudomonadota; class Gammaproteobacteria; order Burkholderiales; family Burkholderiaceae; genus Pandoraea. Next base: position 1,664 of record JAGXBI010000335.1, on the reverse strand, counting down.
AGAACTGGATCTTCAACCGGCCCAACGCGGTCGGCGAGCGCGGTGCCCTCAAGGTGTACGGCAAGGGCAGCAAGGCCCAGTTCGACATCTCGCGCGTTTAACCCAATTCATATCAAGCGGCGGCCGGTGCGCGTCTGCGCCGACCGCTGGAGACAATGCAGCGCCTTTGCACAGGAACCGAATCATGTCTTCGATCAATTACAGCGAAAAGATCCCGAACAACGTCAATCTGGCCGACGACCGCACGCTGCAGCGCGCGCTCGAGCAGTGGCAGCCGAATTTTCTGTCGTGGTGGGGCGATATGGGCCCGGAGGGCTCGCACGGCTACGATGTGTATCTGCGCACGGCGGTCAGCGTCGACGCCGGCGGCTGGGCGCACTTCGATCACGTGAAGATGCCCGACTACCGCTGGGGCATTTTCCTGACTCCGGGTCAGGAAGACCGCAAGATTCACTTCGGCGAGCACAAGGGTGAAGCGGCATGGCAGGAAGTGCCGGGCGAGCATCGCGCCAACCTGCGCCGCATCATCGTCACGCAGGGCGACACCGAGCCGGCGTCGGTCGAGCAGCAGCGCCACCTCGGGCTGACCGCGCCGTCGATGTACGACTTGCGCAACCTGTTTCAAGTCAACGTGGAAGAGGGCCGCCACCTGTGGGCGATGGTGTATCTGCTGCATCGCTATTTCGGCCGCGACGGCCGCGAGGAAGCCGAGGCGCTGCTCGAGCGGCGCTCGGGCGACGCCGACAATCCCCGCATCCTCGGCGCCTTCAACGAGAAGACGCCGGACTGGCTGTCGTTCTATATGTTCACGTATTTCACCGACCGTGACGGCAAGTTCCAGCTCTCGGCGCTGGCCGAATCCGGTTTCGATCCGCTGGCCCGCACCACCAAGTTCATGCTGACCGAAGAAGCGCACCATATGTTCGTCGGCGAATCGGGCGTCTCGCGCGTGATTCAGCGCACCGCGCAAGTGATGAACGAGCTCAAGACCGACGATGTGAACAGGATCCGCGCGGCTGGCGTGATCGATTTGCCGACCATCCAGCGCTACATCAACTTTCACTATTCGGTGACCATCGACCTGTTCGGCGCCGATCAGTCGTCGAACGCGGCGACTTTCTATAATTCCGGTTTGAAGGGCCGCTACGAAGAAGGCAAACGCGACGACGATCATCAGTTGAACGGCCAGATGTATCGCCTGCTCGATGTGCAGGACGGCAAGCTGGTCGAGCGCGAAGTACCGATGCTCAACGCCATGAACGAGGTGCTGCGCGACGACTACATCAAGGACTCCGTGGCCGGCGTCGGGCGCTGGAACAAGGTGCTGGAGAAGGCGGGCATCGACGTGCGCCTGACGGTGCCCCACAAGGCGTTCAACCGTCAGATCGGCACCTTCGCCGGGGTGCGCGTGGCGCCCGACGGGCGCGTGATCAGCGAGGCCGAATGGCAGGCTAACCAGGCCAAGTGGCTGCCTACGCCGGAGGACCGCGCTTACGTCGCGTCATTGATGGGACGGGTGATGGAGCCCGGCAAGTTCGCCAACTGGATTGCGCCGCCGGCAATGGGCATCAATCGCCAACCGGTGGATTTTGAATACGTCCGCTTCAACTAAGCGCAAACGGTGGTTATCGGACGGTGGTGGAGACAACTATGAACGGCCCAGT
>JAGXBI010000022.1 GCA_018971155.1 Burkholderiales bacterium | reverse complement strand
CGTCGGCCGCCAGATCGCGTTGCATCACGGCCTCCCATTTGGCCTCATCGCTGGCGTATGGCGCCTTGACATCGGAGACGGCTTTTACTGCGGCATCGGTCATTGCGTTCATGAAATCAAACTCCGGAAACGTCGCTTGCCGGTGGATACTGCTGCTCCACGACACGACTGTACCCCGAGTATAGGTACCCGTCCGGGCGCAAGCACTCCGCCGCTTGCGGTCGAATTCCGCGCCCGGGCCCGAGCGTGAGCGCAAGAAGCGGAGCGCGCGCGACGGTCGCATGCCGCATGCTGGGCATTCCTTCACTCCCCTGCGGTTCATCATGCCACAAGACTTCTCCGGCGCTTGCGCCACCCCGCCATCGACGCCCGGCCTGGGCACGCCATTCCATCGCCTGGCATGGTCGAATCTGCTGGCCCAGTCAGCCGAGCAAATCGGCCTGGCCGCCGCGCCGATGGTGGCCGTGCTCTCGCTCGGCGCCGGGCCCGGCGCAACCGGCTTTCTCACGGCGCTGCAGAGTCTGCCGTTCCTGTTGCTGTCATTCCCCGCCGGCGTGCTGGTCGACCGGTTTTCGCGCCGCCGGCTCATGACGCTGGCGGAGATGTGCCGAGTGATCGCCCTGCTGGCGCTGCCTGCCTTGATGCTGCTGGGTTCGCTCAATATCGCCCTGCTCGGCCTGCTCGGCTTTGCGGGCGCCACCGGCACCGTCGCCTTCAGCGTTGCGGCGCCGGCCCTGGTGCCCGCGCTGGTGCCGCGCGAGGCCTGGTCGGCCGCCAACGGCCGGCTCGAACTGGCGCGCAGCACCGCATTTGCGCTCGGGCCCGCGTTGGCCGGCGCCCTGATCGGCTGGGCCGGAGTATCCCAGGCGTTCGTGCTGGCAGCCGTGCTCTCGAGCGGCGCGGTGCTGTTGCTGCGCGGCATTGCCGAGCCGGTCCGGCCGGCCCAGCCGCGACGCCACTTTTGGGCCGATCTCAAGGAAGGTGCCGGTTTCGCCTGGTTTCATCCGCTGCTGCGCCCGATCGTGCTCACTGCGGTGTTCTGGAACCTGTCATGGTTCGTGCTGCAGGCGGCCTACGTGCCCTATGCGGTTCATGTGCTGGGCTTGAACGCGGTGGGCATCGGCACGACCCTGGCGATGTCAGGGGCCGGCATGGTGCTGGGTGCGCTGCTGGCGCCGCGCGTGGCGCGCCATTTGAGCTTCGGTGCGGCAATTCTGATCGGCCCGGTGCTGTCGGTGGCCGCCGCCGCGCTGATGGCCGCCACCGGCTGGGTGCACTCGATGGCGGTCGCCGCCGGGGCGTTTTTCCTGTTCGGCGCGGGCCCGATCATCTGGAGCATCAATCAGACCACGCTGCGCCAGAGCGTGACACCCGACGCCCTGCTGGGGCGCGTGTCCGCCTTCTTCCTGACCGCCAACACCGGCGCGCGGCCGCTCGGCGCCGCATTGGGCGGGGTGATCGGTGCCACCTACGGGCCGCGCTGCGCGATTTTTCTGGCCGCCGGCGGCTTTCTCGTGCAAGCCGCAATCATCCTGGGCTCGACCGTCGCCAGACTCGAGCGCCTGCCGGCCCCGACCACCTGACTCTCGCCCTGTTCGACGGCCGGGAACGACCAGGCCGCCGGGCGGTCTGTTCAACACGCGTTAACGGTGCTACCTTGCCCGCTTAACGGAATCCCGCGCACAAAGGACATCTTCGATGCACGTGTTGAAACGAATCGGTATGTTGGCGATGCTCGCAACGCTTCTTGGCGGCTGCTCGTCGATGAGCCAGGACTGGCACAAATTGTGGGGCGGCAAATCGCCGGCGGCGACGCAGGCCGATGCCACGCCCGAGCTGGCGGCGGCGGCCGCGCAGCGCTGGCTGGCGATTCTCGACAGCGGCAACTATGAAGCCGGTTGGAAAGCAGCGTCGCCGGCGCTGCAGGCCGGCATCAGCCAGACCGATTGGGTCGCGCAAATGCAGACCGTACGCGCGCCCTACGGCGCGAAAAACGCACGCGGCGACGGCGTGCTCACGCGCCGCCATAGCGAAGGCGAACCGTTCGATACGCTGTGCCTGCGCTACCACACTACCTTCACGCACGGCACGGCCGACGAGACGGTCTGCATGGCCAGCGACAACGGCAAGACCTGGCTGACGAAGTCGTACAGCGTGGTGCCCGCGCAATGACGCGGCGAGATCGCGCGATGCACGGCGGCCCGCAGCATTAACGCAATTTTCAGCCGTGCGGCGGCCTGACGCACAGGATGCCCTGGCGTAACGTGGTCGGCCGGTAGGTCGTGCAGCCCTTGAGTCCGAGCCGGGCGGCCCGTTCATAAGTTGCGCGAAACGCCTCGAAATCGGTTGCGGCCGGCAGATTCACGGTTTTGGCGATGGCGTTGTCGACATACCTCTGCAACGCTGCCTGCATCTGCAATTGCGCGATGGCCGACACCTCCGAGCTCGCCCGGAATGCCGGCGGCATTCCCGTCACGTCGCCGGTCAACCGACGATACGCCAGCACCGCGTAGCTGTGCAGCGTCATCACGCGGTCGGTCTCGCCGCCACGCAGGCGCCGCTCGTAGGACGGCGCGAAAATCGGCTCGAGACCGCTCGACACGTTGTTGGCCAGCAGGCTGATCGAGCCGGTCGGCGCAATCGCCGTCAGGTGACTGTTGCGAATCCCGAAGGCGGCAATGCCATCGCGAATGTCCTGCGGCAAGGCCGCGATGAAAGGCGCCTGCAAATAAGGTTTCGCCGAAAATGCCGCACAGGTGCCCTTTTCGGCGGCCAGCGCCACCGATGCGCGATAAGCGCCGTGACATATCTCACCCATGACGCGTGCCGCGAAATGCCGCCCCGCCGCGCTGTCATAACGCAGGCCGAGCATCACCAGCGCGTCGCCCAACCCCATCAGCCCCAAGCCGAGCCTGCGCGCTCCCTGCCCGACGGCCTGCTGCGCCGGCAACGGAAACGCCGAGATGTCGTAGACGTTGTCGAGCATGCGCACGGCCAGCGGCACCAGGCGGCGCAAGGCGGGCCAGTCGAAAGACGCCTGCGCGGTGAACGGCGCGGCGACGAACGCCGTCAGATTGAACGAGCCCAGATCGCAGGCACCATAAGGCGGCAACGGAATTTCGCCGCATGGGTTGGTCGCGTGCAGCCGCTCGCAGTAGGCCAGGTTATTGCAGCGGTTGATCCGATCGATGAACAGCACGCCGGGCTCGGCCGTTTCATAGGCGTTGCGCAGGATCGCATCCCATAATGTCACCGCCGGTATCGTGCGCACCACTTGGCCACCCGCTTCACCGCGCGCCGGAAAGCGCAGCGGCCAGGGCGCGCGCGCGGCGACCGCCGCCAAAAACGCGTCGCCGACGAGCACCGACAAATTGAAATGACTCAGCGCGCCGGGCTCTCGCTTGGCCCGCACGAACGCCTCGATGTCGGGATGGTCGCACGCCAGCACCGCCATCATCGCGCCGCGCCGCTGCCCTCGCGTTTCCACTGTCGCGCAGAGTTTGTCCCACACGTGCATCCAGGCGACCGGCCCCGCGGCGAAGGCCCCGCTGCCGCTGGCCGGCTCGCCGCGCGGGTGCAACGCGGAAAAATCCAGTCCAATACCCCCGCCGGCCTGCAACGTCAGGGCGCTTTCGCGCAGCGCCCTGAAGCGCGCGTCGGCCGCATCGGCCACGTCTGGCATGACGAAACAGTTGAGCAAACAGGCATCGCCACTGGTGCCGGCGCCTGCCAGAATGCGTCCGCCCGGTACGAAGCGAAAGCCTGCCAGCGCACGGTAGAACCGGCGCGCCCACAGGCCGCGTGCCGCAGGCTCCGCCCCCGCCAGCGCGCGTGCCACGCGCCACCAGGTTTGCGCGATATCGCACTCGGGCGCCCCGCCAGGCGGCTGCCAACGATATTTCGTCGCCCACACGTGCCGCGACACGGGGGCCAGCGGGTAGCGCGCCACGCGCGCTTCGATCTGCCTGTGCATGATGGGATTTCGCGGGCTCCTTGCGCGCCGGAATTATTTTGATACTGCGCGTGCCGGCGCTGGACGCCTTGACGAGGGTCAAGCACCAGGCGCGCGTTGCCGAGTCGCTTGACATAAGTCATGAAGCCCGGCGGCGGCCGGGGCTATAAGCAACATAAACAGGGCGACTTCGCGCGCCGCGGCCCCGAAGGCGCAGCCACGCGGTCTCCAACCAAGAGCGCCACCGATGCCAAAACCCATCCTGGGCGACAAGCCCGTTTTTTCGATCTGGCTGCTGATCGCGGCCGGGCTGATGCTGTATCTGATCTACGCGACCGCGCCGCGCAGCACGCCATTGTTGTACAGCGAGTTCCAGACGCTACTGGCCGCGCACAAGGTCAACGACCTGACGATCGGCGCCGAGCAGATCACCGGCACGATCACCAGCGCCGATCTGCAGGGCGAGCTGCCCGCCGACAAGATCACCGCGCTCAAGACGCTCGGCAAGCCGCCCTATGCGTTTTCCACCGAGCGCGTCGCCGACCCGCAACTGCTCGAGGCGCTCAACAAGGCCCAGATCCGCTTTACCGGCGCGCCGGCCGGCAGTTGGTGGAGCGTCGCGCTGTCGTGGGCGATGCCGCTGGTGCTGTTTCTGGTGTTGTGGAACATGATGCAAGGCTCCGCCGGGCGCACCCGTTCGATGTTCGGCATCGGCAAGAACACTGCCAAGCTTTACCATCAGCGCACCACGCAGGTCACATTCGACGATATCGCCGGCATCGACGAGGCCAAGGGCGAATTGATGCAGATCGTCGATTTCCTCAAGCGGCCCGAACGCTACCGGCGGCTCGGCGGCAAGATTCCCAAGGGGGTGCTGATCACCGGTGCCCCCGGCACCGGCAAGACCTTGCTGGCCAAGGCCGTGGCCGGCGAAGCGGGCGTGCCGTTCTTTTCGATCAGCGGCTCGGCCTTCGTCGAAATGTTCGTCGGCGTGGGCGCGGCGCGCGTGCGCGATCTGTTCGAGGAAGCCAAGCAACAAGCCCCGTGCATCATCTTCATCGACGAACTCGACGCGCTGGGCAAGCGGCGCAGCGGCACTTACCTGGGCGGCAACGAAGAGCGCGAGCAAACGCTCAACCAGTTGCTGGTCGAACTCGACGGCTTCGACACCAATTCGGGCGTGATCCTGGTGGCGGCGACCAACCGTCCGGAAATGCTCGACGCCGCCCTGCTGCGCCCGGGCCGCTTCGACCGGCACATCACGATCGATCGGCCCGACGTCACCGGCCGCGAGCAGATCCTGCGGGTGCATGCGCGGCATGTGCAATTGGCGCCGGACGTCGACTTGGCCACCATCGCCGCGCGCACGCCGGGTTTCGCCGGCGCCGACCTGGCCAATATCGTCAACGAGGCGGCGCTGCATGCCGCACTCGAGGACAAGCCGCAGATCGACATGCGTGATTTCGACGAAGCCATCGACCGTGCCATTGGCGGCATCCAGCGCAAGAGCCGGGTGATGACCCTCGAGGAGCGCTCCATCATCGCCTTTCATGAAGCGGGCCATGCGCTGGTCGCGGCCGGCCGGCCTCATGCCGACCCGGTCACGAAGATCTCGATCATCCCGCGCGGGGTCATGGCGCTGGGTTACACCCAGCAAATGCCGACTGCCGACCGCTACTTGCTGCGCGCCAGCGAAGTGGCCGATCGCCTCGACGTGCTGCTGGGGGGACGCGCGGCCGAGGAGATCGTATTCGGCGACGTGTCGAGCGGCGCGGAGAGCGATCTGCGCCAGGCCACCGAACTCGCGCGGCAGATGGTGGCACGTTGCGGCATGAGCGCGGCACTGGGCCTGGCATGGTTTGGCGGCGATGGCGAGCAGCCCGGCGGCGACGCCGCAGCGTTGCTCGGGCGCAGCGCGATCAGCGAGCGCACCGCGGCGCGCATCGAGGAAGAAATCGAGCGCATGCTGGCCGAAGCGCACGAGCGGGCGATCAAAACGCTCACCAGCCGGCGCGCCCAGCTCGAACGGCTGGCACAGGCGCTGCTGCAGCGCGAGATGCTCGACCAGGAGGCATTGAAGCCATTCCTGCAGGACACGGCCCTGCCGGCCGCTGCACCGTCGGGTCCGCTGATCGAGCCGCCTGCCGGCCTGCCACGCACGCAGACGGGCACCTGAAACCGGAAGCGCAACAACCCCGGCTCACATTCACGAAGGCAGTCATCGAGGTTCACGATGTCAATCGATCCCGCAGCAAAGCGCACCATTTTGAACATCATCGAGTCGGGCAGGGACATGTCGCTCGCCACGCTCAGGCGCGACGGCTACCCCCAGGCCAATCTGATCAGCTATGCCAACGACGGCTTGCGGCTGTATTTCGCAACCGCACGCAATAGCGGCAAGGTCGCCAATATTCAGCAGTGCGCCAAAGTGTCTCTGACGATCAACCTTCCCTACAACACGTGGAGCGACCTCAAGGCGCTATCGGTCGCGGCCACCGCCCAGGTGCTGGTCGACGATGCCGCCGAGAGCATACGAGCGCAGGCGCTGCTGAAGCAAAAATTCTCGACGCCCTGGGATGTCATGCCGCAGGATCCCACCGGGCAAACCGTGTATGTCAAGGTAACGCCGTGGCTGATCAAGGTGCTCGACTACAGCCAGGGCTTCGGCCATCAGAGGCTGATTCGGCTCGACCCCGACGAGACGCCGGACCTCAACGCCTGAGCGCGAAGGGCAGGCAAGCCGCCGCGGCTTCGCGCCGCCCGGCGGCATGGGCTCCGGCCGCGCGGTGCTTTATTCAAGCTTGAACGTCACTTTGGCATTGATTCGATAGTTGACGATTTTTCCCTTGTCGACTTCGGCGGACATGTCCTGAATGTACAGCGACCGGATGCCTCGCAGCGACTTCGACGCCTTGTCGACAGCCTTCTGCGCGGCGTCTTCCCAACTCTTCGGTGATTCGGTCATGATTTCGACGACCTTGACGATTTGCGACATAACAACCTCCTTGGATTGAGCGTGCATGCGCACGAGCTGTGGCATACCTGGCCAGCATGAGCGCGCATGCCGCACGCGTGATGACCTAAATCAAGGCTGTCCGAAGGTGCCCGCAGCGGTGCTCACCCGTCCTGGGACGGGCCGGCGGGACCGGGCGCCGCCTGCAGGAGCGCCTCGACGCGGGCATCCTCCACCTGGTCGAAGTTCTCGTAGTACTGCCCGACGCCGCCGAAATCGATAATCTCGTGCGGGCAGCAGATCTGGTCGGCAAAGGCGCGGGCCCGCGCCAGCGCACTGCTGGCGGCCACCGGCACCGCGCAGATCAACTCGGCGGGCTGGCGACGACGCACGGCCTCGAGCGCCGCGGCCATGGAGGCGCCGGTGGCCATGCCGTCGTCGACCACGATCACGACCCGCCCGACCGGATCCACCGCGCCCGCGCGCGCGCGATAGCGCAGTCCGCGCTCATGCAGCACCTGCAACTGCCGCTGGATCTCGCGATGCAGATACTCCTGGTTCGCGCCGGCGGCTTCGGCAAACGGCTCGATCGACACGACGCCTTCCTCGTCGACCGCGCCCACGGCCAGCTCGGGGTTGCGCGGCGCGCGCAGCTTGCGCACCAGCACCGCATCGAGCTCGCCGCCAAGCTCGCGCGCGATGACCGCCGCCAGCACCATGCCGCCGCGCGGCACCCCGAGCACCAGCGGCCGCTTGCCGCGCCACGCATGCAGCGCCTGGGCCAGTTTCAGCGCAGCGTCTTGCCGGTCCTTGAACAGTGCCATGACGGACTCCTTTTAGCCCTGGGGCTATCGCGACCAGATCACGCGCAACATGCTCTCGGCCGTCGCGCTGCCCATTTCCATGTGCCCCTGGAACGCTCGCTTGAGCGCCTCGCCGATATCGCGCGCCAGATGTGAGCCGGTGGTGGTAACGGTCACGCCGTCCTCGCGCGTGGTAACGGCCATGATGCGCTCCATCGGATGCTCGCTTTTCATTTTGGCTTCATGATGGCGGATCAGCGCCATGATTTCTTCCTGGTGCTCGTGCAGGAACGTGCCACTGAGCTCGACCTGCACGGCCGGCACCTGATCGTGAATTCGACGGCAGGCGGGACACGTCACCTGATCGGCGTCGTCCGGGACTGCCGCCCAGCTCCAGCGCCCGTTCATGTAGACCGCGCCGCACACTTCGCAAGCGGTAGGTTCATGAAACTTGGCCGTCGGCCGGTAGTTGTCGTGGATCGGATTGCTATCGAGCTTGTCCCAGCGGGCGGGACGTACCGTTTCCGAACGTTGGCGTGACTTCATGGCTGCTCCTTGCGCCTGCGGCATGCCGCAGGCTTTGACATGGGCCGGCGCGAGGTCGCCGGACTCGCCGAACGCCGCAAGGCATCCGCGCCACATCCGAAGCGGCATGCGAAGGCCGGCGATTCGCATTGATTTTTGTTGATGATGACAGTGATCCGGCCGGCGGAATTGATGTGCGTCAAGGGCGACGCCAAAATGGCGTGAGGGCTGGGGGAAGATCGAACAGGCCGGACTCGCGGATCGTCCAGCGACACCGCGGTGGGGGCGCCGGCGAGTCGCACGCGACGCTACGACCGCCGCGCATGGTCGATGGGATCGCGCAGGGAAGCGGCCCGCTGGGCCGCCCCATGTCACACCAACAGGCCTTCCAGACGAGGATCCGGCGAGTTCGGCGAGTTCGACGCATGCGGCAGCGCCGCCATTGCCGCGTTGACCAGTTGCACGCGATTGCGCACGGCAAAACGGCGCCGCATCTGGCGCAGGTGGTAGTCGACGTTATAGGAGGACAAATTGAGGCAGTAGGCGATTTGCTTGTCCGACAGACCACGGCTCAGACACTGCAGGATGTCCTGCTGCAGCGGCGACAGGGCGCGCTTGTCGGACGGCTGAGCCGGCGTCGCGATGCGGGCGTACTGGGTGATGAACTCATGCACGCACAGACCGAGAGTGACGGCCTGCCCGAAAATGCCGTCGACGATCCATTGCCGGCTTTGCGCGCGCGAGAGCAGACTGATGAACGTGAGCTCGCTGGCATTGGCGGGCGAGCCGAGCGCCAGGCAAATGCCGCTGCGGATACCGCTGGCCATCATGTCCTCGATGAAGCGCCGGCCCTCGTCGGTCCAGCCGGCCTTGCCCAGGCTGCGCTCGAGATCCTCCACGTCCCATGCCAGCGGCAAGCAGGTGTGCGCGCTCTCCTTCAGGCGGGGATCGATCAAATAGTGCCGCTCGGCGAAATAACGCTCGACCCATTCCGGGTTGGCGTAACTGGTGAACACGGTCCGGGGAGCAAAGCCCTCGGGCGACGGCAGCATGGTGCCGTAACCGAGCCATTCGAAGCCGATCGTGTAGAGTGTGCCGCGCACCAGGCGCTGGCGGTCGGCAGCGCCTGCCGCGGCGCGTAAATCCCTGACCAGGCTCGGCACGCCGCCCGGGCGCTCGCGACCGCTGTCGGTCACCTTGAGCTGGGTTTCGTCGAAGCAAATGAATTCCTCGCCCAGCGATCGCTTCGTCGCAGCCGGCGGCGGGGGCATCACCATCGCGCCCGCACGCCCGTTCTCCTTGATGCAAGTCGTCAAATCCATCGTTATTATTTCCCACGTATGTACGCCGTGCGGCATTCTGGCAGGCAGCGCCGCGGCCAGTTCCTGAAAACTGCCTTACGCGAGAATGCCTGTGCCGGGCGACTGGATCTCGACGCCTTCCGAGCGCGCTCCAATCTGGCGCTGGGGAAAAGCGCCGCCGCGTTCCGTCGATGCGCGCCAGCGTGACTCATAGCCAAGCATCCGATTACCAGTTTCGGCCGCCGGGCAGCGGCCAACAAGCATCCGTTTGGAACAGCAGCCTTCGTCGTTTTCGAACGCTCTGATCGCCAGACTGCACAACGGTTTTCGTCCGTCGACGGTGGTGTTATGCTGCTTCGACGGTTACAGGTATTCGTAGTTGTGCATGACACGAAATTGTCGCTAACATCCGGTACCCCTCGACTCGAGGCAGACCAGGAAACGCTATCAGAGCGACACGCGGCGGTTTTGCCATGCCGCCGCGGCAGAAATGTTCACTAGCGCTTCGAACCGCACACCGACGCCATGCTCGCTTTCGTTGTCCGCCGCCTGATTCAGGCGCTACTCGTCATGCTGACGGTCGCGCTCATCGCGTTTCTGATGTTTCGCTACGTGGGCGATCCGGTGACCTTTATGGTCGGGCAGGACGCGACGCCACAGGAACGCGCCCAATTGCGCTCCGAACTGGGCCTGAACAAGCCGTTGCTGGTGCAGTTCGGCACCTTCGTCGCCAACAGCGCACGCGGCGAATTCGGCGTCTCCTACCAGGAAGGACGCAAGGTGTCCTCGCTGATCGAGGAGCGCATGCCCGCCACCCTGGAACTATCGCTGTGCGCCTCGGTGCTGGCCATCGCCATCGGCTTGCCGCTCGGCGTCTACACCGCGCTGCGGCGCGGCTCGCTGGGCGCCCAAACCTTGCTGACGGTGTCGCTATTGGGAATTTCCCTGCCGACCTTTCTGATCGGCATTCTGCTGATCTTCCTTTTTTCCGTGGTGCTGCACTGGCTGCCATCCTACGGACGGGGCCACGTGGTCGCGCTCGGCCCCTGGACCACTGGCTTCGTCACTGTCGATGGCTGGCGGCATTTGATCCTGCCGTCGATCACGCTCTCGCTGTTTCAGCTGGCGCTGCTGATCCGCCTGGTGCGCGCCGAAATGCTCGAAGTGTTGCGCACCGACTACATCAAGTTCGCCCGGGCCAGGGGCCTGACCCAACGTGCGATTCACTTCGGTCACACGCTCAAGAACACGCTGGTGCCGGTCATCACCATCACCGGCCTGCAGTTGGGCGGCATCATCGCCTTCGCGGTGGTGACCGAGACGGTATTCCAGTGGCCCGGCATGGGCCTGCTGTTCATCCAGTCCGTGGAGTCGGCCGACATTCCGGTGATGGCCGCCTATTTGTATCTGATCGCGTTGATCTTCGTGGTGATCAACCTGGTGGTCGATCTGCTGTACTTCGCCGTGGACCCGCGCCTGCGCGTGGGGCGCGCTCATTGATAGGCATTCGTCGTTCCCATTACATTCAGACCAGAGTTTCAAAACAATGGACAATCGTCTTTCCCAGCCATCGCCGATGGCGGCCATCAACCAGTTTCACGGCGATCTGATCGCCATTCGGCATGACCTGCACGCCCATCCCGAGCTGGGCTTTGAAGAACTGCGCACGGCGCGCATCGTGGCCGAGACCCTGGAGCGGCTCGGCATCGAGGTGCATCGCGGCATTGGCCGCACCGGCGTGGTCGGCGTGATACGCGGACGCGCGACCGGCAGCGGTCGCATGATCGGGCTGCGCGCCGACATGGACGCGCTGCCGATCGTCGAGGAAAACGAATTCGGCCACCGCTCGACCAGGCACGGCCTGATGCACGGCTGCGGCCACGACGGACACACCACGATGCTGCTGGGCGCGGCACGCTATCTGGCGCAGACGCGCAATTTCGACGGCACCGTCGCGCTCATTTTCCAGCCGGGCGAGGAAGGCTGCGGCGGCGCCTCGGCGATGCTCGAGGATGGCCTGTTCGAACGCTTTGCCTGCGACGAAGTGTACGGCATGCACAATTGGCCGAGCCTGCCGCCGGGCAAGATCGGCATCAATCCCGGGCCGATGATGTCGGCCTGCGACCGGGTCGAGATTCGCATCGAGGGCCGTGGCGGACATGGCGCACATCCCTACATGGCGGTGGACCCGATCGTGGCGGCCGGGCACATTATCGCGGCCTCGCAAACCATCGTCGCGCGCAACGTCAATCCGTTCGACTCGGCCGTGGTCAGCCTGTGCGCGGTCGAAGCCGGCAACGCCAAGGCGTTCAACGTGATACCGCACACGGCCACCCTGATCGGCACCGTGCGCACCTTCAATCCGGCCACTCAGGACATGGTCGAGGCGCGCCTGCGCACGCTGTGCACGCAAGTCGCAATGGCGTTCGGCGCCACGGCGACGGTCGAGTATGTCCGCATGAATCCCGCCACCATCAATACCCCCCACCTCGCGCATTTCGTCGCCGATGTGGCGCAAACGCTGGTTGGCGCGGACAATGTGGTTCGCGACCTGCCGCCGTCGATGGGTTCGGAAGACTTTGCCTTCATGTTGCAGCGCAAACCGGGCGCCTACGTGCGCATTGGCCAGGGCGGGCTCGAGGGCGGATGCGTCCTGCACAATACCCGCTACGATTTCAACGACGACATTCTGCCCCTGGGCAGCGCGCTGTTCGCCGCGTTGGCCGAACGCTCGATGCCGCTCTCGGCACCGCACCCTGAGTTGCAACACCGGTAACACAACGAAGACAAGACAAAAGGAGATATCCATGAAGTTGAGCCATTACTTTGGGCATCACTGGCGCGCACTGGCGCTGGCGGCCGGCCTGGGCCTGGCGCTCGGTACCGCGGCGCATGCGGCCACGCTGAAATTCGCCAATCAGGGGGATGCGCTGTCGCTCGACCCCTATTCGCTCGACGAGACGCAGCAACTCTCGCTGTTGGGCAACGTGTTCGAGCCACTGGTCGGGCGCGGCAAGAAGCTCGAACTGGTGCCGGTGCTGGCCACCGACTGGAAGCAGACGGCACCCACCGTGTGGCGCTTCGATCTGCGCAAGAACGTGACATTCCAGGACGGCACGCCATTTACCGCCGACGACGTGATCTTCTCGCTCAAGCGCGCGCAGGATACCGGCTCCGACGTCAAGACCTTCGTGCAGCAGATCGCCGAAATCAAGAAGATCGACGACCACACGATCGACGTGATCACCAAGCAGCCGTTTCCGATCCTGCCGCAAATGATCACGCAGTGGTACATCATGAGCCAGAAATGGTGCGAGGCGAACAACGCCGTGCATCCGGCCGACAAGGCGAAGAAGGTGGAGAACGCCGCGTCGTTCAAGGCCGACGGCACGGGCCCTTACGAGATCGCCTCGCGCGAGCCGGGGGTGCGCACCGTGTTCGAGCGCAATCCGCATTACTGGGGCAAGATCGAGGGCAACGTCGACAAGGCCGTCTTCACGCCGATCTCCAATGGCGCGACCCGGGTCGCGGCGCTGCTCTCCGGCCAGGTCGACCTGATCGAGCCGGTGCCGCTGCAGGACGTGCCGCGCATCCAGGCCAATTCGGACCTGAAAATGCTGCAGGGGCCGGAGTTGCGCACGATTTTCCTGGGCATGGACCAGAAGCGCGACGAACTGCTGTACTCGAACGTCAAAGGCAAGAACCCCTTCAAGGACAAGCGTGTGCGCCAGGCGTTCTACCAGGCGATCGACATCGACCAGATCAAGCGCGTGGTCATGCGTGGCGCTGCGACGCCCACCAATCTGCTGCTCGGCCCGGGCATCAACGGCTTCTCGCCGGCCCTCAACAAGCGCCTGCCGTATGATCCGGCAGCCTCGAAGAAGCTGCTGGCCGAAGCGGGGTATCCGAACGGCTTCGAAGTGGGCATGAACTGCCCGAACAACCGTTACGTCAACGACGCGCAGATCTGCCAGGCGGTCGCGCAGATGCTCGCGCACGTGGGCGTCAAGGTCGATCTGACGGTCGAGCCCAAGGCGACCTATTTCCCGCGCATCCTGTCGCACAACACGTCGTTCTACATGCTGGGCTGGTCGCCGAGCAGCTACGATGCTCAGAACGTGCTCAACGCGCTGGTGGCCACGCCCGATCCGAAAGTCGGCCAGGGCCAGTTCAACATCGGCGGCTACAGCAATCCGAAGATCGATCAGCTCACGCATGAGATCGGCTCGGAGAGCGACCCTGCCAAGCGCAATCAGTTGATTGCCGAGGCGCTCAAGCTCACCTCCGACGACATCGCCTACCTGCCGCTGCACCAGCAGGCGCTGGCATGGGGCGTGAAAAAGAACGTTCACGTGGTGCAGGTGCCCGACGACAACTTCTTCCTCAAATGGGTCTCGGTCAAGTGAGCGTGAGCGCTGCCGCCAGGAAGAGCATCCTGTCCCGCTGCCGGGACAGCGATCTCTTCCATAGCTTCGTGCACTCGCCGCTGGCGATGGTCGCGGCGGTGATCGCATGCGCGATGATCGTCGCCGCGGTCTTCGCGCCGTGGGTCGCGCCGCACCATCCGTTCGACCTGAGCACGCTGAACCTGAATAACGCCCTGCTGCCGCCGGCCTGGGTGTCGCATGGCCGATGGGCGTTTTTCCTGGGCACCGACGATCAGGGGCGCGACGTGCTCTCCGCCATCATTTATGGCTCCCGCATTTCGCTGTTCATCGGCGTGGTGGCGGTGCTGCTCTCGCTGGTATTCGGCGTCGGCCTGGGATTGCTCTCGGGCTTTTCCGGCGGCGCGCTCGACGCCGTCATCATGCGCGTGGCCGACGTGCAGCTGTCGTTCCCGTCGATCCTCATCGCGCTGCTCGTCGACGGCATCGCGCGGGCGATCTTTCCGCACGAATTGCACGACCTGATCGCGTTTCCGGTGCTGATCCTGTCGATCTCGCTGGCGGGCTGGCCGCAATACGCGCGCACTGTGCGCGGCTCGACCCTGGTCGAGAAGCACAAGGAGTACGTGCAGGCCGCCCGCGTCATGGGCATTTCGTCGCCGCGCATCATGTTCCGCCACGTGTTGCCCAACGTGCTGGGGCCGGTGCTGGTGCTGGCGACCGTGCATGTGGCCACCGCCATCATCACCGAGGCGACACTGTCGTTCCTCGGGGTCGGCGTATCGCCGACTTCTCCCTCGCTGGGCACGCTGATCCGCACCGGCAATGACTATCTGTTCTCCGGAGAATGGTGGATCACGATTTTCCCGGGGCTCGCGCTGGTCCTGCTGGTGCTGTCGGTCAACCTGCTCGGTGACTGGCTGCGCGACGCGCTCAACCCCAAACTGCAGTGAGGTAGACGTGTCAACCCAAGCCACACCGCTTCTCGAAGTGCGCGAGCTGCGCGTCGAATTTCCCACGCGCCACGGCGTGCTCACGGCCATCGACCAGGTCTCGCTGTCGATCGCACCGGGCGAAGTGCTCGGCGTGGTCGGCGAGTCGGGCGCTGGCAAGTCGCTTACCGGCGCGGCCATCATCGGCCTGCTCGAGGCACCAGGGCGCATCGCCGGCGGCGAGATCCGCCTGAACGGGCGACGCATCGACAATCTGCCGTACGAGCAGATGCGCCGCATCCGCGGTCGCGAGATCGGCGCGATCTTTCAGGATCCGCTGACCTCGCTCAACCCGCTGTATACGGTCGGGCGCCAACTGATCGAGACGATCCAGACCCATCTCGACCTGAGCCGCGGCGCGGCCAAAAAGCGTGCCATCGAATTGCTCGAGTCGACCGGCATCTCGGCGGCCAGGGAACGCATCGAGCATTATCCTCACCAGTTCTCCGGCGGCATGCGCCAGCGCGTGGTGATTGCGCTGGCACTGGCCGCCGAACCCAAGCTGATCATTGCCGACGAGCCGACTACCGCGCTCGACGTGTCGGTGCAGGCGCAAATCATCACATTGCTCAAGACGCTGTGTCGCGAGCACGGCACCGCCGTGATGCTGATTACCCACGACATGGGCGTGATCGCCGAGACCGCCGATCGCGTGGCGGTGATGTACGCCGGGCGCGTCGCGGAAATCGGCCGCGTGGCCGACGTCATCCACCGCCCGCGCCACCCCTACACGGCCGGGCTGATGGCGTCGATCCCGTCGATCGCGCGCGAAGTCGAGCGGCTGCCGCAGATCGACGGCGCCATGCCGCGGCTGAACGCCATACCGCCGGGTTGCGCCTTCAACCCCCGTTGTCGCGAGCGCTTCGCGCCGTGCACCTCGCAGCGTCCCGAGCTGTTCCCGGCGGGCGACAGCCAGGCCGCCTGCTGGCTGCACGAGCCACGCTTGGCGGCGCCGGCCCCCTCACCCTGAAAGGAACCCAGGCATGCAAACGGCATCCGCCACTGAACCGTTGGTCAAGGTCGACAACGCGGCGCGCTACTTCGACGTTTCCGCCTCGTGGCTCGACCGCCTGCTGCAGGGCAGGCAGCGCAGCACGCTGCGGGCGGTCGACGGCGTGTCGTTCGACATTGCCCGAGGCGAGACCCTGGCCCTGGTGGGCGAATCGGGCTGCGGCAAGTCGACCATCGCGCGACTGCTGGTGGGCTTATATGGCCTCACGCGCGGCGCCATTCATTTCGAGGGCCAGCCGATCGCGGCGCTGGCCACGCGCGAGGGCCGTCATCTGCGCCAGCGCCTGCAGATGATCTTTCAGGACCCCTACGCCAGCCTGGACCCGCGCTGGCGAGTCGGGCGCATCATCGCCGAACCGCTGCAGGCGCACCGCCCGGACATGGGCCGTGCGGACATGGAGCAACGGGTCGACGAGTTGCTCGGTCTGGTGGGCCTGAACGCCGCCGACAAGGTGAAGTATCCGCATCAATTCTCCGGCGGCCAGCGCCAGCGCATCTCGATTGCCCGCGCGCTGGCCACCCAGCCCGATTTTCTGGTGTGCGACGAACCGACTTCGGCGCTGGACGTGTCGGTGCAGGCGCAAGTGCTCAATTTGATGAAGGATCTGCAGCAGCGCCTGGGGCTGACGTATCTGTTCATCTCGCACAATCTGGCGGTGGTGCACCATATCGCCGATCGCGTCGGCGTGATGTATCTGGGCCGCATGGTCGAGATCGCGCCCAAGCACGAACTGTTTGCGCGTGCGCGCCACCCCTACACGCGCATGCTGCTCGACGCGATTCCAGACCTGAACATGACTGGCAAGGCCAGGACCCCCGTGGCCGGAGAAGTGCCCAATCCGCTGAACCCGCCGTCGGGCTGCACTTTTCATCCGCGCTGCCCGCACGCCAACGAGCGCTGCCGCAGCGAGGCGCCGGCGCCGCTGCAGCATGGCGCGACCACGGTCGCCTGCCATGCGGTACAGGAGGCGCGATTGTGACGACGCACAGCGCGCGCTCCCGACACTGCGGCAAAGCCGCTGCGCCAGGAGACTGACATGGCTGCCGCCAAGAGGAGTGCGATCATGCAAAAAACACTTCCGCCGGAAGAAGCCAGCGACTACGACCCATTGCTCGACGGCTTGCCGACGGCCCCCGCATCCGCCTCGCGCGCCGCGGTGCCGCCGATCACGCGGCTCGACTTCTTTTCGCTCAAGCTGTTTGCCGATGTGGTCGAGCTGCGCAACATGACGAAGGCCGCCGAGCGCAATTATCTCGCGGCTTCGGCGGCCAGCAAGCGCATTTCCGATCTGGAGGAGATGTTCAGTACCCAGTTGCTGTATCGCCTGGCGCGCGGCGTGGAGCCGACGCCGGCCGGCTACGTGCTGTATCGGCACGCGCAGAGCACGCTGGGCGGCTTGCGTCAGCTCAACGCCGAGCTCTCGGAATACGCGCAGGGCGTGCGCGGCCAGATTCGCGTGTTCGCCAGCCTGGCGGCGGTCATTCAGTTCCTGCCGGACGACCTGGCGAAATTCCGCGAATCGCATCCGGACGTGCGGGTCGATCTGCAGGAGCAGTCGACCTCGGACACGCTGGAGTCGGTCACCAGCGGGCTGGCCGATATCGGCATCGTCTCGCCGGTGGTCGAGTACCCGGATGCGCTGCAGTTCTGGCATTACCGCGCCACCCGCCTGGTGCTGGTGACGCCGGCCGTGCATCCGCTGGCCAAGCGCAAGTCGATCAAGTTCTTCGAGGCGCTCGAGCACGAGTTCGTCAGTCTGACCAACGGCGGCGGCTGGGACCGGCTCGTCACCCAGGCGGCCAACGCTTATAACCAGATCGTCCGCACCCGCGTGCGGGTCGGCAGCTACGACGCCGCATGCCATATGGTGCGGGCCAAGCTCGGCATTTCGATCGTGCCGGGCGAAATCGCCGCCGGCTACAGCAAAAGCCTGGGCATCAAAATGATTCGCCTCGACGAACCCTGGGCCGAGCTTTCGCTGGACATGTGCGTACGCGACTACAAAACCCTGGCGGTGCCGGCGCGCCTGTTCATCGACCACCTGCTGGGGCGCAAGCCCGGCGGCTGAACCGTGCGCGTCATGCCTGCGCGGCGCGGCGCAGCGCCGCCTTGGCCAGCAGGCGCGTCGAGTCGAAGGTCGGCAGCGGTGAATTGGCGTCGTTGATGATCAGCGGTATTTCGGTACAGCCGAGCACCACGCCATCACAACCGGCCTGCTTCATGCCGCCGATCACGCGCTGGAAAGCCGCGATCGCCTGGGGCGTGAAAACGCCATTGACCAGTTCCTCCATGATGATGCGATTGATTTCGTCGCGCTCGGCATCGCTCGGGCGCACGTAGCCGATGCCCCGCTCGGAGAGTTTTTCAGGATAGGTATCGCTGTCGACCAGCCAGCGCGTTCCCGTCAGGCCGACGCGCCGGCAGCCGCGCGCGGCGGCTTCGGCAGCCACCACCTCGGCAATATGCAGCCAGGGCAGCGGCGACCTCGAGGCGATCAGCGGCAGCGCCTGGTGGATGGTGTTGTCGGGACAGATCAGGAAGTCGGCGCCGACGCTCGCGAGCTTGTTGGCCGAAGCCAGCATCAACTCGCACACGCCCTGCCAGTCGTTGCGCTCGAGGCATTCGACGTACTCGGCGAGCGACGGCGTGTGCATCGTGATTTCGGGGTGGCCGTGCGGCCCGAACCATTGCGTGCCTTCGCTGCAGATGGTGCGATAGCACAGCGCGGCGCCCTCGGCCGAGCAAGCCACGATACCGATGTGTAGAGACATGGCGGTGGGTAATGAGAGTTCGACAGACAGGTGCATCATCGCACCGCCGACCTCGGGCGGCAACCGCCCGCTCGCCTGCAGCTTTCGGCGAATCGCCCTACAATCGGGACTCGCTTTTCCCTCCACTTCCTGTCTCGATCAGACCTGCTCATGAAAACCGTCAAACTCGGCTCGACCGGCGTCGACATTTCGCGCATCTGCCTCGGCTGCATGACCTACGGGGTACCCGAACGCGGCAATCACCCGTGGACCTTGCCGGAGGCGCCCAGCCGCGCGCTCATCAAGCACGCGCTGGACGCCGGCATCAATTTTTTCGATACCGCCAACAGTTATTCGGATGGCACCAGCGAGGAGATCGTCGGCCGGGCGTTGCGCGAGTATGCCGCGCGCGACGAACTGGTGGTGGCCACCAAGGTGTACTTTCCGATGTCGAAGGCGCCCAATGGCGGCGGGCTCTCGCGCAAGGCCATCATGCAGTCCATCGATGCCAGCCTGAAACGGCTCGGCATGGACTACGTCGACCTCTACCAGATTCATCGCTGGGACTATCGCACGCCGATCGAGGAAACGCTCGAGGCGCTGCATGACGTTGTCAAAGCCGGCAAGGCGCGCTACATCGGCGCCTCGTCGATGTATGCGTGGCAATTCGCCAAGGCGCTGCATGTGTCCGACCGGCACGGCTGGACGCGCTTCGTCACCATGCAGGATCACTACAACCTGCTGTACCGCGAAGAAGAGCGCGAGATGCATCCGCTGTGCCTGGACGAGAAAGTCGGCGTAGTCCCCTGGAGCCCGCTCGCGCGCGGCCGTCTCACGCGCGCGTGGGACGAGCGCACCGAGCGCATCGAGTCCGATGCCTACGGCAAGTCGCTTTACGCGGCGACCGCCGACGCCGACCGGGCCGTTATCGAGGCGGTGGCGCAAGTCGCCGAGCGGCGCGGCGTGCCGCGTGCGCAAGTGGCGCTGGCGTGGGTCTTGAGCAAATCGGTCGTGTCCGCGCCGATTATCGGCGCATCGAAGCCGCAGCACATCGACGACGCCG
>JAGXBI010000334.1 GCA_018971155.1 Burkholderiales bacterium | reverse complement strand
CGGTACCGAGCCCGGTTTCCGCCTCCAGCTGGCTATAAAGACTGGTGGAGTAGCGGATCAGCCGGGTCATGCTCTCCTGCGCGCGCAATTGGCCGACCAGGCCGGCGGCATGCCACGTGGTGCCGCACGAGAGTTGGCCTTGCTCGAGCAGCACGATATCGCGCCAGCCCAGCTGGGTGAGGTGATATGCCACCGAGCAGCCGATGATGCCGCCTCCGATGACGACGACTCGGGCATGGCTGGGCAGGGTTGCGGGCATCGCGATCTCTCCGATTGACGAGGCGCCGTCGATATCGTTGGGCGCCATGGATCGCATCATAAGCAAGGTCGATTAATTTTGCAATATTTTGCAAAATTAATAACCATATTGCCACAAAACTGTCACGATCCAAGGCGCATCGGTTTCGCCATGCGGCCGGTCGGTCAAGCCGCCGCGTCGCGCGCATCGAACACCTCCCTGGCCGCGAACAGGCCATTGAGGGCGGCCGGAAAACCCGCGTAGACAGCCATCTGCATCAACACTTCGACAATCTCCTGGCGCGAGCATCCGACATTGAGTGCGCCGTGCAAATGCACCTTGAGCTGCGGCGCCGCGTTGCCGAGCGCCGTGAGCGCCGCCACGACCGCGAGTTCACGGGCCTTGAGATCGAGCCCCGGGCGACTGTAGATATCGCCGAACGGAAATTCGATCAGATAATCGGCGAAATCAGGGGCGATGCCACTGAGCGCGGCAACGACCTTTTCCCCTTGCTCGCCGTCGATTTCCTTGAGCTTTTCCCAGCCGCGCAAATAACGATTGCTGTCCATCGATGTTCTCCTTGGTTTCAGTAGTGCGTTGTGAACAGATGCACTGTAGGGCGAGCCTCACGGCGCTTCCAATACCATTTGTGTGATACCTTTTCGGTATGAACAACAGGATCGATCTGCGACAGTTCCGCTACTTCGTGGCAGTGGCCGAGACGCTCAATTTCGGCCGCGCAGCCGAGCGCCTGCATTTATCGCAACCTCCGCTGAGCCGTCAGATCCAGCAACTGGAAGAGGCGCTGGGTGTGACGCTTTTCACGCGCGCCAAGACCGGTGTGGCGCTGACCGAGGCCGGGCGCGTCTTTTTGCCGGAAGCGCGACGCACGCTTGCGCAGGCGGACAAGGCGGTGGCCGCCGTCCAGGCGATGCGCGGCCGCGACGCGCGCCGCCTGGTCGTGGGGCACACGACCGTGTTCGACCCGAGCGCCTTCACGGATGTATTCAACGCCTTTCGCCGCCGCTTTGCGCAGTGGCCGCTGATCGTCAAAAGCCGGCATTCGATCGGCCTGGTCAAGGAAATCCGCAACGGCACGATGGATGCGGCCCTGATCGGACTGCATACGGAAGCTCCCGGCCTGAAGATCGAAAGCGTGCGGCAGGAGCCGCTGGCGGTCGCGCTGCCGGCGCATCACCGCCTTGCGAGAAAGCGCAGCATCGGCTTGCGGGAGCTGGAGGGCGATCCATTCTTTTGGTTCGAGCGGCGCCTGAATCCGGGGTTTTACGACTATTGCCAAGCCTACTTCGATCGCATCGGCTTTGCTCCCACCGTCGTTCCGGAACCCCCTGATCATCACGTGCTGCTGGGGCTGATCGCCGCCGGTCAAGGCCTGGCCCTGGTGCCCGCGTCGTTGCGCAGCATCAAGCGCCGGGGCGTCGCCTTTCGCGCGCTCAAGGAAGGCAACGAGCTATCGATGGGTGTGGCGCTGGTCTACGCCGAGGGGCATTCGTCCGAAGCGCTCGAGGCGTTCATCGGATGCGTGCGGGCCCAGGCCCGCCGGAATTGACGCACCGGGCTATGCAATCAGCAATTCCGGGCCCCGCTGCCGAAGCTTTTGCTGGATCGGCTTGGCCGGCGCGGCATCGCTGATGACGTAGCGCGCCGCCTCGAAATGACGAATCTGCACCGGCGTGGTGCGGCCGAATTTCGTGGCATCGGCCACCACGACCGCCATGTTCGCCGAGAGCAGCATGCGCGCGCGCAATTCGGCTGCAGCCCGGCTGTAATCGGTCAGTTCGGCCTCGGCGGTAATCGCGCCGGCGCCGACGAAGGAGAAGTCGGCGTGATATTGCGCCAGCTGGTTGACGGCGTCCCAGCCCTGCACGGCGTCCTCGTTGTCCTGCAGCTCGCCGCCCAGCAGGATCACGCGATTCTCGTGCTGGCGACCCAGCATGCGCGCGATCTGCCAGTCATTGGTGTAGACCGTGAGGCGGTGCTTCTCCAGCAGCGCCTGCGCGAGCGCGCGGGTGGTCGTGCCGGAGTCGATGATCAGCGAAGCGCCGTCGGGCACCAGTTCGGCCGCGCGCACGCCAATGGCGCGCTTGCCGGTCGCATTGACGGTCTCGCGCAGCGTCGAGTCGGGCTCGGCACGCTCGGTCGCCAGCGCGCCGCCGTGCGTCATCAGCAGCAGGCCGCGCGCGGCCAGGGTATTGAAATCGCGCCGCACGGTCTCGCGCGAGACGCCCAGCTCGCGCACCACGTCACTGATGGCGAGCGCGCCGCTTTTGGCAAGTTGCTCCAGCACGTATTGTTGTCGTTGCTCGGCTAGCATGGGTGAGGAGAAGTCATCGCAAAAGGAAGCGACAGGATACACCGGCGCCGGGCCGCTGCCACCGCGCTTCAGCCCGGCAGGGCGACTCGTACGCCCAGCGCGATAAAGGTCGCGCCGGCGGCCCTGTCGAGCCAGCGCCCGGCGCCGGGCCGCCGTTTGAGCCAGGCGCCCAGCGCGCCGGCAAACCAGCCGTAGGCGCCAAAGATAATCACGGTCTGCAGCATGAATACCAGGCCGAGCATGAACATCTGCAGACTCGGCCGGCCGGCACGGGCATCGACGAATTGCGGCAGGAACACCAGAAAAAACAGCGTCACCTTGGGATTCATCAGGTTGCCAAGCACGCTTTGACGGTACACCTGCCACAACGGTCTGCCGGCCTGCCCGTGAGCCACACCGAGACCGGCGCGACTCGTCAGGGCCTTGAGCCCGATCCAGATCAGGTAGGCCGCGCCCGCCAGCCTGATGCCCTGGAACGCCCAAGGCGAGGCGCGCAGCACGGCGGCCAGCCCCAGCGCGGCGAGTGTCGTATGAAACAGCAGGCCGCTGGCAAAACCGGACGCCGCGACCAGGCCGGCGGCGCGCCCCTGCGCGATGCCACGCGCCAGCACCTGCAGGTTGTCGGGACCCGGCGCCACGGTAATGACGATCGACGTTGCGAGGAACACCAGCAGATGGGGTAGCGTCATGTCGATGTCAGCACACGCGATGGAATGGAGAATTGCCGTACCGGGCGGGCCCGGCGATCAATGCCCGTCGAACGAGCACACCAGGAACAACGGCAAGCCGGCCTCGCGCAACAGCCGCGAGCCGCCAAGCTCGGGCAGATCGACGATGGCCGCGCCCTCGACGACGTCGGCGCCCAGCTTTTCGAGCAGCTTCTTGCCGGCCAGCATGGTGCCGCCGGTGGCCACCAGATCGTCGATCAGCAAGACCTTGTCGCCCGCCTCGCAGGCGTCGGCGTGAATCTCCACGGCGGCACTGCCGTATTCGAGTTCGTATTCCTCCGACACGGTCTGGTAGGGCAGCTTGCCCTTCTTGCGGATCGGGATGAAGCCGGCGTTGAGCTCGTGCGCAAGGATCGAACCCAGGATGAAACCACGCGCGTCGATGCCCGCGACGTATTTGAGTTCGGTCTGCATGTAGCGATGCACGAAGACCTCGATCAACAGCCGCAGCGTGCGGGGGTCCTTCAGCAGCGGCGTGATGTCGCGAAACATCACTCCCGGC
This sequence comes from Burkholderiales bacterium, assembly GCA_018971155.1. Taxonomy (GTDB): domain Bacteria; phylum Pseudomonadota; class Gammaproteobacteria; order Burkholderiales; family Burkholderiaceae; genus Pandoraea. The sequence goes on along the minus strand of JAGXBI010000334.1, from coordinate 167 downwards.
TGCGGCCAATCGGGCACGGTGCGAATTTGGCTCTTGATGTAATCGGCGGGAGATTGATCGATCTGCACGGCGTCCTCGGTTAAAGAGGCGCCGCGGTGCATCGCGCGCCTCATGACTGGCCTGCCATTATGCCAAAGCCCGGCTCACTCGCCGAGCAGGCGCGCCTC
>JAGXBI010000333.1 GCA_018971155.1 Burkholderiales bacterium | reverse complement strand
GATGCCCTGCTCAAGCAGTTGACAACGTGACCGACCGGGCTGGCTGGAGCCCCCGGTCCGGCATGGCCGCCTGCCGATGCGCCGCATCGGCTTTATTTATTGCGGCCACCCGCTGCGGTCGCCGGGCATAACCCGGCGCGCTGTATTTGAGTATGAGTTGAAATGGTCGGGCAGGACGGACAGGGCGGTAGCGCGGCGCAACCGATTTGACGAGGCCGGTTGCACGCGGCGCGGTTGTTGCGGCGCGGCGCGCTGTTTATCGCGCCGCACAGATGGGAAAAGTCGTTAGCGAGCGTTCAGTGCCATGAAGCAACGGCAATGCTCGTGCTTCTTGCTATAAATCAACTGACTCAAAAAGTCGGCGTCGTAGGCGTTGAGCAAATGCGGCTGGCAAGTCTCGAGATAGCGGGCGATGCGGGTTTTCTCGCAATCCGTCCCGAGGCTGTTGAGCCAGTGCAGCGTTTCCATGTGCCAGCGAAAGCGTAGTCCTAATTCGCTGAAAACGGCGTTATATGCTCGCAAGTCCGCGTCATCGTCCTGGTGCGACGCGCCTTGCGTGCGAATCGCCGAATTTGGGGAAGCGGTTGTGGCTTGCATGATCGGGTTCCTCCTGAGCGTCGTGTTATTCGATGGATATCAGGATAAACAGAACAGATCATTTATGATAGTTAAAGGTTTATTGGAAAACTATAAATAATAACTTATACATAGACCGTGCAGCGGAAACGGTCTTACGCCTCCCACGGTAAATGCGTGTACTTGGCAATCAGGCGTGCGCCATCTTCCATGAGGAAGTTTTTGAACGCCAGCGCGACCGGCGGCAGGCGTTTATTTTTGCGATGCACCACGAACCAGTTGAGCATCACCGGGAAACCTTCGACGTCGAGCACGACGAGATTGCCGACCTGCAGCTCCAGCGCAACGGTGTGAATCGATAGAAAACTGATGCCCATGCCGGCGATCACGGCTTGCTTGATGGTTTCGGTACTGGAGATTTCCATGGCGATATTTGGGTTCGGCAGCCGTCCGGCGAACCCGTCCTGCATCGAGTTCCAGGTGTCGGAGCCTTTCTCCCGCACGATGAAAGGTTCGCGAGCCAGTCGCGCGATGGGGATGTTCCGCTTGCGCGCCAGCGGATGGCTGGGCGGTGCCACAATGACATACGGATGCGGCGCAATCGATTCGTTGAGCGTATCCATGTCCAGCGGCGGGCGCACCATGACAGCCAGATCGGTCAGATTGGCGGTCAGCTGGTGAAGCAATTCCTCGCGGTTGTGAACCGCCAGGTTGAGCACGACACCGGCATGGCGGCGCGAGAACTCGGCCAGCAGGCGCGGAAAGAAATAGTCGCCGGCGCTGATGACCGAAACGTTGAGCTTGCCGCCGGAGATGCCCTTGAAGCGAGCCATGGCTTCTTCGGCCTCGCGAAACTGGCCGATGATCGAGCGCGCGTAATGGAGCATCTCGCTGCCCGCCGGAGTCAGGTAGATCTTTTTGCCGAGTTGTTCGAACAGCGCCAGGCCCGCATGCTCCTCGAGTTGCTTGACCTGCGTGGAGACGGCCGGCTGCGTGAGGTGCAGTTCCTCGGCCGCGCGCGAAAAACTCAGGTGACGGGCCACGGTTTCGAACACTTTGAGCTGGCGCAGGGTCGCATTTTTCATGGGGGAAACCCGATATTCATAAGGCACAGGTAATGGTGATGGTAAGAAAGTTTAATTTTTACTAATTGTGCTTTGAACTTAGCATCATGGCAAGGCAAGCGCCGTCTCAGGCCGCGTTTACCGGGCGAGGCTTCCGCCGGAAGTCATTCTTAGATTCAAAAACGTTTCAGAGAGTGAGGCAGTGGCGGTAACCCGTGCTGCCGTGGGCGACAGCGCCGTGCAGGCAATGTACGGGCGGCCCCACGCTCGCAACGCTTGCCGGTAGGCCTGCGGCAAGCTTGGCGACAACGATAAACGGAGACAAGCATGGCGAATCAACTGGAAAGCGCTGAACCGGGCACGGGTTCGGGGTACGCAAACCGCTGGTTTCAACTCACCGTCGCAGTGTTGTGCATGGCACTGGTGGCGAATCTGCAATACTCCTGGACCCTGTTCGTCGAACCGATGAACAGCAAGCACCAGTGGGGCATTGCGGCGATCCAGGTGGCGTTTTCGATTTTTGTGCTCACCGAGACCTGGCTCGTACCGATCGAAGGTTGGCTGGTCGACCGCTTCGGCCCGCGGCCGGTGGTTGCCTTCGGCGCACTGGGCGTCGGTCTGTCGTGGGTCCTCTACGGCCAGGCCCAGAGCCTGTCGATGCTTTATGTCGGCGCGGTGCTGGCCGGTTTGGGCGCCGGTTGCGTCTACGGCACTTGCGTCGGTATCGCCCTGAAGTGGTTTCCGGACCGGCGCGGTCTGGCCGCCGGTATTACGGCGGCGGGCTTCGGCGCTGGCGCGGCCCTGACGGTGATCCCGATCGCTCGCATGATTCACAGCTCCGGCTATGAGCATACGTTCCTGTTCTTCGGCATCTTCCAGGGCGTTTGCATTCTGCTGCTGTCGATGCTGTTGATCCGGCCCCGCCCGCCGAAGAATTTCGTGGCGTCCAAGGCGAATCTTTCGAGCAAGGTGGATTACCTGCCGGGCCAGATGGTCAAGACGCCGGTGTTTTGGGTGATCTACGCGTGCTTCGTCGCGGTCGCGGCCGGCGGTCTGATGGCCACCGCGCAGATCGGCCCGATCGCCAAGGATTTCGGCTTGGCGAAGCTGCCGGTTTCGGTGTTGGGCATGACGCTGCCGCTGCTGACCCTGACGCTATCGATCGACAACCTGTGCAATGGCTTCACGCGGCCCCTGTGCGGTTATCTGTCGGACAAGATCGGTCGGGAAAACACGATGTTCATCGTGTTCACCGGCGAGGGTCTTGCGATGCTCGGCCTGATGACGTTCGGCCACAACCCGGCGGCTTTCATATTCTTCGCGGCGCTGACGTTCCTGTGCTGGGGTGAAATTTTCTCGATCTTCCCGGCCGTGTGCGCCGATACCTTCGGTTCGAAATACGCAGCGGCCAACGCCGGCACGCTGTACACCGCCAAGGGCACGGCCTCGCTGCTGGTGCCGCTGGCCTCCGTGCTGGCCGCTGGTGGCCGCTGGGACCGTGTGTTCCTGTTTGCCGCGACCATCAGCATCGTGGCCGCGGTCTGCGCCAAATTCGTTCTCTCGCCGATGCGCCGCCGCTGGATGAGCGGGGTGGCCGCGACTGCCGCGAACCCGGTCGGTGGCATGCCCCCCGGCGCACGCTTCACGCAACTGCCGGAGCAAACCGGCGAGTAGTGTGCAGACAGTCTCGTCGCGATAGTGAACCCGGCCCGATGACTGCCTAGCGCAGCATCGGGTCATTGGCAGCTTTCGTGCCTCGGTTCCTATTCGCTTCCGTTGGCTCCTTGCTCAGGTGCGGACTGATTCGATGAATATCTCACTGCATCAACTCAGGGTGTTTACCGCCGTCGCGCAGCAACGCAGCTTTACCCGTGTCGGCGATTTGTTTGGCTTGACCCAATCGGCCATCAGCCGTGCCGTGCGCGAACTCGAGCACGAAATCGACTTGAAGCTGTTCGATCGCACGACACGTCAGGTACGGCTGACCGAGGCGGGTGAAAACCTGGCCGGCCGTATCGGCCATTTGATCGAGGAAATCGACGATGTGCTGCACAACAGCCACGGCGCACGCGAGCAACTGCGCGGCGTGGTGCGGGTGGCTGGCGCGCCGCTGCTGTCGTCGAGCCTGATCCCGGAGTGCATGGCGAATTGCCACGCGCTGTTTCCGGAATTGTCGGTGGTTCTGTATGACAAGGCGCAGCAGGCGGTGCTGCAATGCGTGACACATGGCGCCGCCGATTTCGGCGTGATCGCCGACCCGGCCGACGGCAGCTTCGATGCGTCGGCCGAGTTCGATTGCGAGACCTTGCTGGTCGAGCCCTTGTGCGTGGTGCTGCCTGCCGG
>JAGXBI010000332.1 GCA_018971155.1 Burkholderiales bacterium | reverse complement strand
GTCTCGCAAAATGCGGTTCACCAGTTCGAGCGTCGGCAACTCTCGTTGTGCGGCGTCGTCGTCGAGCCGCAGGCGCGCCAGATCGGGCCTGCGGCTTGCCAGACAAAGGGCGGACGAGCCGGCATCGGCTTCGATCTGACCGACCAGCTTGTAGAGATCGGTCAGATACGCAACGGGAGAATCGAGCGATTCGATCGCGCCTGGGCGGCAAAAGCTTGCCCAGGCTTCCTTGAACAGTGCATCGTAGGTAGGCAGATCGTCGAACAGACTGGCCACTGCCGCGCCGATCGCGGTACGCGCCGGAACCTGCTTCGTCTGCTCAGCCCCGCCGATCTCGGCAGGCGCCTGCTCGACCCGCGCACCGGACAAGTCATGCAGCACTTGCTCGCAGTGGTGGCGCGCCAGCAGGCTGGCGCGCGCCACCGAAGCGTCGTGCCGGTGCTCAGCCGCCGACTCGCCAAGCGTTGGCCCATGCCGCGACACGAAGCGATCTCGCGTAAGGCCGGCAGCATCGAAAACGGAGTGCAATTTCACTTGTTTGAGACTGCGATCAAGCCACTTTTCTTGCGCAGCCGAGTCGCCGTCGATGGGAAATTTCGATTGAGTCGTCATGGGAGTGTTTTCCTTTTGAGAAAGAGTCTTCATATTTCGTAACCGGTCTCGCGCATCGGCCTGAACAGGCCGGCAACGTTGCCGCGCACGCGAAAAATCGCTAATGCCAGGACGCAGTTGAGCGCGAACTCGCCGAAGTCGACGTGCCCGTGGTAGAGACCGCAGAAGCAGCGCAGCGACACCGTGCCGGTGGCGAGAATCAGCGCATAGGCCATGAGCGATTTGCCCCGGCAAAAACGTGCCCCCAACCGCCGGTAACACAGCAGTCGAATGCACGAGACGCCAGTGATGGCGCCATTGGCGAGCAGCAGCAAAACATTCATCGTGTCGGTCATTTCTTTCTCCCGAGCACGGTGCGCCACAGCGACGCCAGATCGCATTTATCGAGCGCATCGATCAGCGCACGAATCAGCGTGACCGCGCAGGCGGCTGCAATCGCCGCGCCCACGCCCGACTCGTGCACCGGCGAATGCTCCAGCAACTCCGGCGCCGCGAGATACCCGATTGCCACCGAGGCAAAAAAAAGCAGCAGACGCACGACCAGGGTTCGCTCTTGCCGGTGCAGCACAAACACTGCAGCGCCGGCAAACGCGCCGATCAGCGCGTTGCCGTCGACGCCGGGCCAGATACTGGCGACGCCGACGCTGCCACCGAGCAGCGCGGCGCCTTTCACGGTTGAGATAGGTTCAGACATGGCACCTCACAAAAAAAAGCCAACGGGCAAGCCGTTGGCGGGGTCGAATCGAAAGTCCGGGGAAAAGTATGCGGCGCAGGCGCGTTAGAGCGTCAGCGGGGTTTCGGGCAGTGGATCGAATAGTCTTCGTCGATCAATTCCACATCGACGCGGTGGCCCAGCCATTGCGTGCCCCGCAAGCTCGCCGCACCCGCCTCGATCTCGCTGCACAGCTCGCCGACTTCGTTAGCATCGAGCTTGACGGGCACTCGCACGATCGCTTGTTGGCCTGGCGCAAGCATCGCTGTACTGGTCAACAGGTCGGCAGCTGCGGCGGTACCGCGCCAGGCGGCGTTCAATCCCTGCTGGAGATCGCTATTGACGGCGAAACCAGGAGCGCCGTTGCGGTGCAAACCCTGTGGCAACACATAGTTCAGGTGCGCGCCGTGCATCGGCCAGTGGTGGGCAGTGAGCGTGACGACATAAGTGAATTCCGTCCCCAGCGGCGTGAGCACCGGCGGCAGTCCTTCCGGCTGAAGACTGGCCGACAGGCCGCGATCAACCGGGAACCCATCGGTTTGCATTTGAATATCGACGCTGCCCGCCTTCTCGCCGACAATGCCCGGATTATTGGCGGACCACGCGTTCGCCTGGGCGCTTAAGGTTCCCGTCGCGCCATCGCGCAACACGACCGGAATGTCGAGCACCACCACGTCGCCTTTTTTCAAATCCGGCGAGCCCTGCCCGTTCTTCCTCACCAGCAACGCGCCGTCGCCGCTGGTACCTTGCCAGTCCTGATTGAGCCGATGCGTAATCAGGTAGCCATGCGCCGTATTGATACGCGTAGCCGGATTGATCGCCACACGATGGCCGGGGTCGAGCTCGGTGGCGATACCTCCTGGCAGCGTCAGCGACAGCTGGAAGTTGTCGATGTCCGTCGCCGCCACCACACGCAAGCGATAAACCAGCTTATCGCCAACGGTAAACCCGCCGGATCCATCGATATCCTGATGCGCTTCCGGTGTCAGTTTGAACTCGCTGAACACGTCCCCCGCAGCTTGCCACGTCCAGGCGCGCCGGCGCTCGGTGGGCTGCGCCACGTTGCCGGCGACGTCGGTGGCCAAAAGTTTGAACTCGTAATGGGTGCCCGGCTCCAGGTTGGTAAAGGTGTGGCTGAAAGTGCCGTCGGCCGCAGCCGTCACGCTCAGGTACTGCCACGCATCGACAACCCGGCCCCAAGCGATCTTGACAGTCGCCTGCGTCGGCTGCGAGTCGGTCAGCCGGCCCCGCACGGTGATCCTGTCCGTGCCAGGTTCGACGGCGTCGCTGTCGGCCCAGGCCACCACCGGTGCAGTGGTTTTGACCTTGAGAAAGGCTGAGCCGCTCCACGGCGATACATTGCCGGCGCGATCCGTCGCACGCACTTGAACCTCGTACGCCGCATTCTGCTCAAGCAGCGTCATGGTATTGGCAAACGCGCCGTCCGTGCCGGCAGGCAGTGCCGCGGATTCAGTCCAGGGCGCCGCGGTGAGCGCCGTGTTGCGCCAACGGTATTGGCCGGTGGCAACGCCCGATTCATTGTCGGTGCCGACGCCGCCCACCGTCACCTGCGTCGACTTGAACCAGGTCGTTTGCCCGATTGCCAAACCATGACTCAGCGCTACCGTGGGCGCTTTGGTATCGACCTTGACATGCAAACCGGTGCTGGTCGAATACGATCCAGGCGCGTAGCCGATATTGCCGACGCCATCCTCGGCGCCTATGGCGATCTGCAGGTCCTTGCCGCCCAGCGAGTCAAGCGTGAAATCGAGTACGCCTTCGGCATTCGGCACGACGTCTTCCCATTCGTAATACGACCCCATTCCCGCCTGCCACCAACCGACCCAAATCTTGCCGACGCCCGATACGGCGTCGTCGATCCGCCCCACCACGCGCAGCGTCTTGCCGTTGTACCAGCTATGGTCGGCCGGACTGGCAATCGTGATTTTCGGCGCCGTGCGATCGAGCACGAAGGTGCGCGGCTTGCTCCAGCCGCTGACGTTGTTGACCTTGTCGACACCCCGCAGGCGCACCTGATAGCTCGCGTCCTTACGAACACCAAAGTCGTGCGAGAATGCGCCGTCGCTGCCAAGCGTGACGCTGACCGGGCTTTGCCACTGGCCGTCGCCTTCCCTGAGCTGCAATTCGGCACGCGCCGGGCCACTGCCTGCGTCGGTGACTTTGCCCTTGATCAGGATGTCTCTGACGATCGCGCCATCGGCTGGACTACCCTCCCATGACACGGTCGGCGCGGTGCGGTCGATATGCACCGTTCGCCAGCCTGCATGCTCGCTGTAATAGCCAGTGCCGCGCTGCGTACCGAAGTTGATCTCGTAGGTGCCCTCTTCCCATTTGGCCGAGTCATAGATCGTGGTGCTGAATTGGCCGTTGCCGTCCGGAACGATGTCGACCTCCCAGTTGATTGGCCAGCCTGTCGCGCCTTTGACCTGCCACATGACCTCGGCCTTGGTCGCGTAATCCACGGTCTTTCCGGTCATGGAGATATCTGTCTTGGGGTTCTGCCAGGTGCCTTCGTCCGGAGCGACCCAGGTCGGCTTGGGCGGCGGTGGCGGGATTTTTTGTCTCGACACCGTGATGGTTTTGATCTTGTCCCAGAACAGACCATTCGGGAACGACGCGTAGGCCCAGATTTCGAAGTCCCACGAACCACCGAACGGAATGCCG
>JAGXBI010000021.1 GCA_018971155.1 Burkholderiales bacterium | reverse complement strand
CGCAGGCTGGTAAGCAGCCATCGCAGCGGGGCGGGTGTGGGCGTCATGCAAGCAGGGGTGCCGCCATGGCCGCTGTCCTTTGAACGGGCGCTTAGAACGTGTTTACGATCTCGCAGGGGCTGCGTTGGAGCGCAATCGGGATGAGTGGATGCTTCGGATGCACCGCATGGGCTCATGCCCATGCAAGCAGCCGGGGCGTCCAATCGCCCGATTTCGCTCCAACCCTTTGGGCAGTGGTCTTTGCGGGCGGTCTGCGGCGTTGCGGCGCTTGCCAATAGCGGGGCTATTGGCCGCCCACCGCGCCTTGCATTCCATCCCGCAAAGACCGCTGCGCGGCCCCTGGGAGATCGTAAACACGTTCTTACACCCCGCGCGCCCGATCCGCCTTGAACTGCGCCCGAAACTGTGCGAACTGCCCCGCGTCGAGGGCATTGCGCACTTCGTGCATCAGGTTCAGGTAGTAGTGCAGGTTGTGGATGGTGGTCAGCATGGGGCCGAGCATCTCGCCGCAGCGGTCCAGGTGGTGCAGGTAGGCGCGGCTGAAGCCGCCGCGCCCGCCTTGGTCCCACGCCACGCCCGACTGGCCCGCGCAGGCGTGGCAGGTGCAGGTGGTATCGAGCGGCTGGTGGTCGGTCTTGTGCCGGGCGTTCCTGATCTTCAGGTCGCCAAAGCGCGTGAACAGCGTGCCGTTGCGGGCGTTGCGGGTCGGCATGACGCAGTCGAACATGTCCACGCCGTCGGCCACGCCCTGGACCAGGTCTTCGGGCGTGCCCACGCCCATCAGGTAGCGCGGCCGGTCGGCCGGCAGGCGCGGCGTGACGTGCGCCAGGATGCGCATCATGTCTTCCTTGGGTTCGCCCACCGACAGGCCGCCGATGGCGTAGCCGTGAAAGTCGAGCTCGGCCAGCCCCGCCAGCGATTCGTCGCGCAAATGCTCGTACATGCCGCCCTGCACAATGCCGAACAGCGCATTGGGGTTGGCCAGTCTGTCGAATTCATCGCGCGAGCGGCGCGCCCAGCGCAGCGACATGCGCATCGACGCGCCGGCCTCGGCCTCGGTGGCTGGGCGGCCGTCGATCTCGTACGGGGTGCACTCATCGAACTGCATCGCGATGTCCGAATTCAGCACATGCTGAATCTGCATCGAGATCTCGGGCGACAGGAACAGCCGGTCGCCATTGATCGGCGAGGCGAATTTGACGCCGTCTTCGCTGATTTTGCGCAGCTCTCCCAGACTGAAAACCTGGAAGCCGCCGGAGTCGGTCAGGATCGGTTTATCCCAACCCATGAAGCGATGCAGGCCGCCATGCGCGCCGATTGTGTCGAGGCCCGGGCGCAGCCACAGGTGAAACGTGTTGCCCAGGATGATCTGCGCGCCGTTCTCGTCGAGTTCGAGCGGCGACATCGCCTTGACGGAGCCATAGGTGCCCACCGGCATGAAAATGGGCGTCTCGACCACGCCGTGGTTCAGGGTCAGGCGGCCTCGGCGGGCCTGGCCGTCGGTACAGAGAAGTTCAAAGTTGAGCATGAAGGCGTCGAGCGTCTACCGCGCCCGGTTGGGCGCGGTCAAGGAAGGTTATTGTAGCGAGTCCGCCGCAGCGCTTTGCTGGCGGGTCAACAGCATGGCATCGCCATAACTGAAGAAGCGGTAACGCTGCTCGATCGCGTGGCGGTAGGCGGCGCGGATCGTTTCGATGCCGGAGAAGGCCGAGACGAGCATCATCAGCGTCGACTTGGGCAAATGGAAGTTGGTGATGAGCCGATCGACCACCTGGAACCGATAACCGGGAGTGATGAAAATATCCGTCTCGGCACTCCCCGGCCGCAGCGTGCCCGGCGGCTGCCCGGCGGCCAGCGCAGCTTGCGCGGCCGATTCGAGCGCGCGCATGGAGGTGGTGCCGACCGCGATCACGCGCCCGCCAGCCGCGCGCGTGGCCGCCACCGCGTCCAGCAGTTCGGGAGTCAGGCGATACCACTCGGTGTGCATGCGGTGCTCGGCGATGTTTTCAACCCGCACCGGCTGAAAGGTGCCGGCCCCGACATGCAGCGTGAGCGTGGCACGCCGGATGCCGCGCAAATCGAGTTGGTCGAGCAGCGCATCGTCGAAATGCAGCGCGGCAGTCGGCGCGGCGACCGCCCCCGGATGACGGGCAAATACGGTTTGATAGCGCGTTTCGTCGTAATCGGTGGCTTCGTGGGTGATGTACGGCGGCAAGGGCAGCCGCCCATGCGCCTCGATCAGGGCGTAGCAATCCTGCGGGAAATGCAGCGTGAAGAACGGCTCGACACGCTCGCCGACGGTGACGTCGAACGCATCGGCCAGGCGCAAGGTCGAGCCGGCGCCCGGACTCTTGCTGGCCCGGATCTGCGCCAGCGCGGTGCGCTCGTCGAGCACGCGCTCGATCAGCACTTCAACCTTGCCGCCGCTGGCTTTTTGCCCGAAGAAGCGGGCTTTCAATACCTTCGTGTCGTTGAAAACCAGCAAGTCGCCGGGCACCAGGCACTCGGGCAACGCCGAGAAGTTCCTGTCGTGCAGGACCGGCGCGGGCATATCGCTGCAGGCGTCGACCTCCAGCAGGCGGCTGGCACTGCGTTGCGGCAAGGCACTTTGGGCGATCAATTCGCCGGGCAAGTCGAAATCGAAATCGGAAAGGGTATACATCCTGCGTTTACAATGAGGAGCAGCCGCTATTTTACTTGTGTTGACCCAATCGATGACCGAGCGCCGTTCGAAAGCGAAAGATCAGGCCATGCCCGACCGGGATCCGGCGCCCGCGGAACACGTCGACGGTCAGCGGTCCAGTCCGGCGCAGCCGGCGCCGGCGACGCGCGCCAAGCCTCGCCCGGCGGACCGGCTGGCCAAGCTGGGGCTCACACGCGACATCGACCTCATTTTGCATCTGCCGATGCGCTACGAGGACGAGACGACACTCACGCCAATCGACAATCTCCTGCCGGGACAGAACGCCCAGGTGGAGGGAGTGGTGGTCGCCAGCGAGGTCACCTTCCGGCCGCGCCGCCAATGGGTCGTGCGCGTGCAGCAAGGCGAGCAGGAGCTGACGCTGCGATTCCTCAATTTCTACGGCAGTCAGCAAAAGCAGCTCGCGCCCGGCGTACGGGTGCGGGTGCGCGGCGACGTGCGCGGCGGCTTCTTTGGCCTGGAAATGGTTCATCCCGCTTATCGCGTGGTGGAAGAAGGCGCGCCACTGCCGCAATCGCTCACGCCGGTCTACCCGAGCACGGCCGGCGTCAGTCAGGCCTATTTGCGCCGGGCGATCGCCAATGCGCTCGAGCGCACGCCGTTGCCCGAACAACTGCCGCCCGGGATACTGAACGACGCGCTCGGTGTGCTGGCCAACGGCGCCTTGCCGTCCCTGTCTGAAGCCGTCGGTCTGTTGCACAATCCTCCGGCCAATGCGCCGCAGGCGGCGCTCGTCGAGCGCAGCCATCCGGCCTGGCTGCGCATCAAATTCGAGGAACTGCTGGCCCAACAGTTGTCGCTCAAGCGCGCGCAGGCCGCACGCAGGCGTGTGAATGCGCCCCGCCTGTCCGACACGCCGCGCGCCGATGGACTGCTGGCGCGCTTCGAGGCCGCCTTGCCATTCGCGCTGACTGCGGCCCAGCAGCGGGTCTGGCGCGAAATTCGCGCCGATCTGGCGACGCCGCACCCGATGCAGCGCCTGCTGCAGGGCGACGTCGGCAGCGGCAAGACGATTATTGCCGCGCTGGCGGCGGCGCAAACCATCGACGCCGGCCATCAGGCCGCCATCATGGCACCCACGGAAATCCTCGCCGAGCAGCATCTGCTGAAGCTCTCGGCCTGGCTGGCGCCGCTCGGCGTGCGCGTGGCCTGGCTGGCGGGCAGCCTGAAGGCGCGCGACAAACGCGCGGCACTGGCGCAGGTGGCCAGCGGCGAAGCCCAACTGGTGATCGGCACGCACGCGATTATTCAGGATGCCGTCGAATTCGCCCGGCTCGGTCTGGCGGTGGTCGACGAGCAGCACCGCTTCGGTGTGGCGCAGCGTCTTGCGCTGCGCGGCAAGGTCGCGTCGACGGCCGGCACGGGCGGCGCCGTGCCGCACCAACTGATGATGAGCGCCACGCCGATCCCGCGCACCTTGGCGATGACCTACTACGCCGACCTGGATGTGTCGGTGATCGACGAATTGCCGCCGGGCCGGGTGCCGGTGCTGACCAAAGTCATCAGCGATGCGCGCCGCGAGGAAGTCGTGGCGCGCGTGCGTGCTGCGGCGCTGGCCGGCCGGCAGGTCTATTGGGTATGCCCGCTGATCGAGGAGAGCGAGGCGCTGCAGCTGCAAACCGCGATCGACACGCATCAGCAACTGATCGCCGCCTTGCCGGAATTGCGGGTGGGGCTGGTGCACGGACGTCTGCCGCCGGCCGACAAGGCCGCCGTAATGGAAGCATTCTCGCGCGGCTCGCTGCATCTGCTGGTGGCCACCACGGTCATCGAGGTGGGGGTGGATGTACCGAATGCCTCGCTGATGGTCGTCGAGCATGCCGAGCGCTTTGGCCTGGCGCAACTGCATCAGTTGCGCGGCCGGGTCGGTCGCGGGCAGGCCGAATCCGTCTGCGTGCTGATGTACGCCACGCCCCTGTCGCTGACCGCCAAGGCCCGCCTGCAAACCATGCGCGAGACCGGCGATGGTTTCGAGATTGCGCGCCGGGACCTTGAAATCCGCGGGCCGGGGGAATTCCTCGGGGCCCGGCAGTCCGGCGCGGCGATGCTGCGGTTTGTCGATCTCGTCGAGGACGCCTGGCTGATCGAACCTGCCCGCCAGGCCGCCGACGCACTGTTGCGCAACGATCCTGCCGGCGTGGCTGCGCATCTCGAGCGCTGGCTGGGGGCGCGAGAGGCGTTTCTCAGCGCCTGATTATCGGGCGCTCACGCTCGGCACACACGCATTGCCGAGCAATTTGGATGCCGCCGATTATTCCATTGGCGACAACAATGAATTTCACTAATCGACATTTTTATTCGATAGCATAGGGAATACACTGATTCTGTCGGCGGTGCAAATACTTGAAATGCCGCCTCTTACACTCGACAGGAGAAATGTCATGAAAACCCCCTTGATTGTTGCCGCTTTGTTGTCCGCCTTTGTTGCCGCCCCAGTGTTTGCTCGTGGCAGCGCCGATGTGGGTACCGACACGTCGTGGATCGGCGTGAGCACGTTGAGCCGTGCCGCTGTGCGCGCCGACCTGATCAACGCGGAATCGCAAGGCCTGGTGCAACAAACCAATGCGGTCTATCCGAAAGCGGCGCCGGCCGCCCAAGCCGTTGCCAGCGCGCCGGTACCTGCCGGACTGGTAGTGGCCAACGTGAATTCCAACCTTTACTCGAACCAGTAACGCGGCAGCCTGTTGCGGATGCGCGCGGGCGCATCCCCGGCCCCGGCCCAGCGCGGATCGCGCCCGGCCGGGGCTTTGCTTTTTGCGGGCGCTGCGGCTTGCGGTGCAAGGGAGTTGGCCCGATGTTTTCTTACATGCATTTGTGCTATAAAAAAGAAAATCTATCATTCCCCCGTTGCCGATAAATTTCATATGACGCTCACCGAACTCAAATACATCGTGGCCGTGGCGCGCGAGCGTCATTTTGGCCGGGCTGCCGAAGCCTGTTTCGTCAGCCAGCCGACGCTGTCGGTGGCGATCAAGAAACTCGAAGACGAACTGAACATGCAAATCTTCGAGCGCGGCGCCGCCGAGGTCAGCGTCACGCCGCTGGGCGAGCAGATCGTCGCGCAGGCCCAGCGCGTGCTCGAACAGACGCTGGCCATCAAGGAACTGGCCAAGCAGGGGCGCGACCCGTTGGCCGGCCCGCTGCGCCTGGGTGTGATCTACACGATCGGGCCGTATCTGCTGCCGGCGCTGGTCAAGGAAATGATCGAGCGCGTGCCGCAGATGCCGCTGATGCTGCAGGAGAACTACACGCTCAAGCTGATCGAGCTTCTCAAGCAGGGCGAAATCGACGCGGCCGTGATGGCGCTGCCGTTTCCCGAAAGTGGGCTGATGGTGCGGCCACTCTACGACGAGCCGTTCGTGGTGGCTCTGCCCCGCCATCACGAGTGGGTCGAGCGCAAATCGATTGCCGCTGGCGACCTCAAGCAGGAAACGATGCTGCTGCTCGGCAGCGGTCACTGTTTCCGCGATCATGTGCTGGGCGTGTGTCCGGAATTGATGCGCTTTTCCCAGAACGCCGACGGCATCCAGAAAACCTTCGAGGGATCGTCGCTCGAGACCATTCGTCACATGGTCGCCAGCGGCGTCGGCATCACGGTGCTGCCGATGACTTCGGTGCCCGACATTCATGCCACGGATGGGCTGCTGCGCTATGTGCCATTCGAGGCACCGGTGCCGGACCGTCGGGTGGTGCTGGCCTGGCGCAAGAGTTTCACGCGCATGCCGGCGATCGAAGCCGTGTGCGAGGCCATCAAGGCGTGCGAACTGCCGGGCGTGAAGATGCTCGATTTGCCCGTCTCGGCAAACTGAACGCGCGCTCACCGCCCGGGACCGGCACGGCATTTTTTATCGCACGGATTTCAATAATCAATTGGAACGAGCGGATCGCGAACGCTAAGATCGTGACATCGACTCTGTGGATGGCGCCAAGGAGGCCACGATGAGAATCCAGCGAAACGGTCCGACGACCTGGCGCGAGGTGTCGCGCCTGATGCAGCATGTCCTGGCCAGCTACGCGCTGACGGCGTAGCGCCCGACCGGACGGATCGACTGTTCGCGGTGTGTGACCGGCAAGGTCGTCCCCGCGGCGAATTCAAGGCGATACCGCGAGCCAGCGGTCTAGCCTCAACCTTCATTTCAGAGGAACCCCATGGCAAAGAAAAATAGCGTCACCGTGGTCAATATCGGCATCAGCGACAAGGACCGCAAGAAAATCGTCGAAGGCCTCAATCACTTGCTGGCCGACACTTACACGCTGTATCTGAAGACCCATAATTTCCATTGGAATGTCACCGGTCCGATGTTCAACACGCTGCACCTGATGTTCGAGGCGCAGTACACCGAGCTCGCCCTGGCGGTGGATCTGATTGCCGAGCGCATTCGCGCACTGGGTTTCCCGGCGCCCGGCACTTATCGGGAGTTTGCCGCGCTGTCGTCGATTGCCGAAGCCGAGGGCGTGCCCACGGCCGACGAGATGATTGCGCAACTGGTCGCCGGCCAGGAGGCCGTGGTGCGCACCGCGCGCTCGATTTTCCCGATCGTCGATGATGCCCATGACGAGCCGACGGCCGACCTGCTCACGCAACGCATGCAGGTGCACGAAAAAACCGCCTGGATGCTGCGAGCCCTGCTGCAATAAGCGACGCGCCAGACGAGGCAAAACCCGCGCCGGATGGCGCGGGTTTTTTTTGCATCGGCGTGTGGGCCGCTGGCGTGAGGTGTGAAGATCGATTGCTCAGGATTCGCGAATCGTGAAGCGCTCGAAGCGTCCCGCCAACGGCCCGGCCAATCGCTCGGCCAAGCCTTGCATGGGAGGCCCCGCGATGCCCGGCAGGCGGCATGCCTGCACGCTCCAGGCGCGCACAGCCTGGAGCGCCAGCGCATCGCCCAACGCCAGCAGTTCCGATTCGGGAAACAGCGCCGGATGCCAGGTGGTTCTGCACTCGTAATCGATCCCGCTTTGCTGTATCAGCCGCAATGACTCCATCACCTTGGCCGAGGCGCGCGCCACACCCACGATACCCTCGTGGAATATGACGGGAGCCTTGATATCCAGGCCGACCCAGTCCACCAGCGGCAATACCGCAGCCAGCCGCTCCGGGGCCATGCCGGCGCTGTGCAGGGCGACGCGCATCCCCAGGTCGCGAACCGCTTGCGCGGCCTCGGGCAGGGCGGCTTGCAGGGTCGGCTCGCCGCCCGAGAACACGACGCCATCGAGCAAGCCGCGCCGACGGCCGAGAAACGCCAGCACATCGTCCCAGGAGCGCTCGGCGGGCGTGTCTGCCGGAATCAGATGCGCGTTGTGGCAGTAGACGCAACGCCAGGCGCAGCCCTGGCAGAACACCACCGCCGCAAGATGTCCGGGAAAATCGATGGAGGTCAGCGGCACCAGGCCGCCGACCCGCAGACCGCTCATGAGATCAAGTCTCCTGGGCGCAGCGCCGCTCGCTGAAAAAGCGGCGTTCGGCATGTTCGCCCTGCTTGCCGATATTGAAGCTGGCCACCGGGCGGTGATAGCCCATCACCCGCGTCCAGACTTCGCAGGGCTGGCGCTCTTCGTCCCTCAATTCGATGGTGTCAGCGCTCAGGCGGGTGGGTTCGGATAGTTCGATCATGGTGTCACCTTTGACAAGTGGTGGAATCAAGCGACGAGCTGGCCGCGCTTGCGCGCCAGAATCTCCTCGTCGCACTTGGGGCAGAACGCATGTTCCCCGGCCAGATAGCCATGCGTGGGGCAAATGGAAAAGGTGGGCGTCACGGTGATGTACGGCAGGCGAAAATTCTCCAGCGCCCGGCGCACCAACTGCATGCAGGCGGCGCCGCTGGACAGGCGCTCGCCCATGTACAGATGCAGGACGGTGCCGCCGGTGTATTTGGCCTGAAGGGCTTCCTGGCGCTCGAGCGCCTCGAACGGGTCGTCGGTGCACCCGACCGGCAGTTGCGAGGAATTGGTGTAGTACGGCTGCGCCGCCGTGCCGGCCTGCAGGATATCCGGCCAGCGCTTGTTATCCTCCTTGGCGAAGCGGTAGGTGGTGCCCTCGGCGGGTGTTGCTTCGAGGTTGTACATGTGCCCGGTTTCCTCCTGGAAAGCGACGATGCGCGCGCGCACGTGGTCGAGCAGGCGCAGCGCGAAGGCATGGCCCCAGTCGGTGGTGATGTCGTGCTGGTCGCCGCTGAAGTTGCGGATCATCTCGTTGATGCCGTTGACCCCGAGGGTCGAGAAGTGGTTGCGCAACGTGCCGAGATAGCGCTTGGTGTAAGGAAACAGGCCTTGGTCCATCAGGTGCTGGATGAGCTTGCGCTTGACCTCCAGCGTATCGCGGCCGATCGCCAGCAGCTCATCGAGCCGCGCCAGCAAGCCGGCGTCGTCGCCCCGGTAGCGGTAACCCAGGCGTGCGCAGTTGACCGTGACCACGCCGATACTGCCGGTCTGCTCGGCACTGCCGAACAGGCCATTGCCGCGCTTGAGCAACTCGCGCAGATCCAATTGCAGCCGGCAGCACATGGACCGGACCATATTGGGTTTCAGTTCCGAGTTCACGAAGTTCTGGAAGTAAGGCAGGCCATATTTGGCGGTCATGTCGAACAGCCGCGCGGCGTTCTCGCTCTCCCAGGGGAACGCCGGCGTGATGTTGTAGGTCGGGATGGGAAAGGTGAACACCCGGCCTTTGGCGTCGCCTTCGGTCATGACCTCCAGGTAGGCCTGGTTGATCAGGTCCATCTCGGCCTGCAATTCGCCATAGGCAAACGGCATCTCCTGGCCGCCGATCACCGGGATCTGCTCGCGCAGATCGTCCGGGCAGGTCCAATCGAAGGTCAGGTTGGTAAATGGGGTCTGGGTACCCCAGCGGGACGGCACATTGAGGTTGTAGATCAGTTCCTGAATGTGCTGCTTGACCTGTGCGTAGGTCATGCGATCCTTGCGCACGAACGGTGCCATGTAAGTGTCGAAGGACGAGAACGCCTGGGCGCCGGCCCATTCATTCTGCATGGTGCCGAGGAAGTTGACGATCTGTCCGACTGCGCTCGACAGATGCCTGGGCGGCGCCGCTTCCACCTTGCCCGGCACGCCGTTGAAACCCTCGGTCAGCAGGGTGCGCAGCGACCAGCCGGCGCAGTAGCCCGAGAGCATGTCGAGATCATGGATATGGATGTCGCCTTCCCGGTGGGCCGTGCCGGCTTCCGGCGCGTAGACGTGAGACAGCCAGTAGTTGGCGGTGACCTTGCCGGCCACGTTGAGAATCAGGCCGCCCAGCGAATAGCCCTGGTTGGCATTGGCATTGACCCGCCAATCCTGGCGGTTCAGGTATTCGTTGACGGACGACGCCACATCGACCTGGGTTTTGCGGTCCTGACGCAGATTCGCGTGCCGCTCGCGATAGACGATATACGCCCGCGCGGTTTTCAGGTAGCCGGCTGCAATCAGGGTGAGTTCGACCACGTCCTGGATCTGCTCGATGGCCGGCGCCTGCCCGGGAAAACGTTCGCTGACGGTCTTGACGACCTGGGCGCCGAGCAATTCGGCGTCGCCGGCGCCGAATTCGCCGCTGGCCTGGCCCGCGCGGGCAATCGCGAAGCGGATTTTGGCGGCGTCGAACGGCAGCCGGCGTCCGTCGCGCTTGCGCACCTCGCACGGCGGCGCGCTCGTTTCGGTATCGGGCATTGCTGACATCGTTCGGTTCCTTTTTCACTATAGGTTGTGGTCATGGTATTTGTCGACCACAAGATATTGTGTGATCTAGATCAAAGGATCGAACCTCGCAGCGTCGCGGCCGAGCGCTTGGGCATGGTGCGCGCCGGCCGGCGCCAAGCCCGGCAACAGGCGCCGCGCCGGATAACTGTCCTACAATGCGCACATCTGATGTTTCGACTGTGTGCCATGCTCACTCAACGCTTGCCGCTGTATTTCCGGCTGGTTCGGCTCGATAAGCCGATCGGCACTGTCCTGCTGCTATGGCCGACGCTCAATGCGCTGTGGATCGCCTCGGACGGCCACCCTCCGCTGGGCGTGCTGCTGATATTTATCGTGGGGACGTTTCTGATGCGCTCGGCTGGCTGCGCGATCAACGATTACGCCGATCGCGATTTCGACAAATACGTCAAGCGCACCCAGGAGCGGCCGTTGACCTCGGGGCGTATCGAGGCGTGGGAAGCGCTGGCGGTCGCCGGAGTCCTGGCGCTGGCGGCGTTCCTGCTGATTCTGCCGCTCAACGGGCTGACCAAATGGCTGTCCGTGCCGGCGTTGTTCGTGGCGGCCAGCTATCCGTTCATGAAGCGCTTTTTCGCCGTTCCGCAGGCTTACCTGGGCGTCGCGTTCGGCTTCGGGATTCCGATGGGGTTTGCCGCGGTGCAGGGCCATGTGCCGCCGCTGGCCTGGCTGCTGCTGCTGGCCAACGTGTTCTGGTCGGTCGCCTACGATACCGAATATGCGATGGTCGACCGGGACGACGACGTGCACATCGGCATCAAGACTTCGGCCATCACCTTCGGGCGCTATGACGTGGCGGCCGTGATGGCCTGCTACGCCGCGATGTTCGTCATTATCGGCGGGGTCGGATACCGCCTGCAGTTCGGCTGGCCGTTCTGGCTCGGCATGGCGCTGGCGGCGGCCTGCGCCATCTACCACTATTTCCTGATCCGCGGGCGCGAGCGCATGCGGTGTTTCGCCGCGTTTCGCCATAACAATTGGCTCGGCGCGGCGATTTTCGCCGGCATTTTCTTTCACTACCTGCTCACGCCCGCGCCTTGACCCCCTGCGGCGCCGCAGGCCGGTGAGCGGCTGATCCGCTAATCGGCGCCCAACTCCGCGCCAAGTTCGCGCGAGCGCGCGTGTGCCGCATGAATGCCGCGCACAATGGCGGCCTTCACGCCGTCATGCTCGAACGAGGTCAGCGCCGCGAACGTGGTGCCTCCCTTGGAAGTAACGCGCTCGCGCAGCACGCTGGCCGGCTCGCTCGATTGGGCGGCGAGCTCGGCGGCGCCGGCGACCGTGGCGATCGCCAGTTGCCGGCCCTGTGCTTCGGAGAAACCCAGTTCGGCAGCCGCTTGCTGCATCGCTTCGATAAAGTAGAAAACATAGGCGGGGCCGCTGCCCGATAGCGCGGTGACGCCGTCGAGTTGCGCTTCGTTGTCGCACCAGATGACTTGCCCCGCGGCTTTCAACACGCGTTCGGCCAACTGGCGCCGCGAGGTGTCCACACCGGACAGCGCGGCAAGGCCGGAAATGCCCTTGCCGACCAGCGCCGGCGTATTGGGCATGCAGCGCACGATCTGGTCGTAGCCCCCCAGCCAGCGCGACAGCACGGCCGCATGCACGCCCGCGGCGATGCTGATGACGAGTTGTCCGCGCAGATAGGGCGCAAGCGACTGCGCCGCTTCCTTCAGGTGCTGCGGCTTGACCGCCAGCACGATGGCTTCCTGATCGCGCAGGCGCTCGCTCAATTGCGTGCCGGCGTTGATTCCGTATGTCTTCGTCAGATGCTCGCACGTTTGCGGCGAGAGATCGACCGCGCTCAGGTCGGTTGCCGGCACGCCCTGCCTGAGCAGGCCGCCGATCAGGGCGCCGGCCATATTGCCGCCACCGATAAATGCGATTTTCATGAAGCTCCTCACTGTCGATAAAAGAGACCTTCCATCAGGCGCGCGCACCGAAGACTGCGGTGCCGATGCGTACCAGAGTAGCACCTTCGGCGATGGCCGCCTCGAGATCCGCCGACATGCCCATCGAGAGCGTATCGAGCGCCAGCCCCTCGGCGCGCAGTTGTTCCCACAGCTCGCGCAGCGCGCGAAACGGTTCTCGCTGCAGCGCCGGGTCGTCGTGGGGCTCGGGGATCGCCATCAGGCCACGCAGCCGCAGGCGTGGCAGCGCGGCAATCCGGTGCGCCAGTTGAGCGGCGTCGCTCACGGCCGCGCCGCTCTTGCTTGCCTCGCCACTGATGTTGACCTGCAGGCACACCTGCAGCGGCGGGCAGTGCGCGGGCCGCTGGGCCGATAGCCGCTCGGCGATCTTGAGCCGGTCAATCGAATGCACCCAGTCGAACTGCTCGGCGACCAGGCGTGTTTTATTGCTTTGCAGCGGGCCGATGAAATGCCACTGCAGCGCCTCGCGAATGTCGGCCAGCGCGGCGATCTTGTCGAGTGCTTCCTGCACATAGTTTTCGCCAAAGGCCCGTTGGCCGGCGGCAAATGCCTCGCGCACGACGTCGGCGCTGACGGTTTTGGAGACGGCCAACAACTGCACGCTGTGCTCAGGCCGGCCGGCTTGCGCGGTGGCCGCGTCGATGCGCTGCAGGACGTTTTTCAGATTGAGGGCGATGGTGGACATGGGGGCTCGATGCTACGGTCGGCGAGGCCGGCGCAAGGTCACGCCGCGAGACGACTTCATCGGAGTGATTATAAATGGAACTTGGCGAGCTTCTTCGTCGCGCGGCACAATGCGGCGCCTCGGATCTGCATTTGTCGGCGGGCATGCCGCCGTGCCTGCGCATCGATGGCGAACTGGTGTCCGGCGATACGCCGCGCCTCGCCGGCGATGACATTGCCGCGGCCCTGCATGACCTGATGGACGAAACCCAGCGTGCGCGCCATGCGGCGCGGCACGAATGCGATTTCTCGCTCGACTGGCCCGGCTTGCCGCGGGTGCGCGTCAATGCGTTCTGGCAGGCGCGCGGGCCGGCTGCCGCGCTGCGTCTGATTGCGCGGGACGTGCCATCGCTGGCGTCGTTGCAATTGCCTGACGTACTGGGCTCGCAGTCGCTCAAGGCGGCTGGCCTGGTGCTGGTCACCGGTCCGACCGGCTCGGGTAAGTCGACCACCCTGGCGGCGCTGCTGGATCACCGCAATCGATGCCATGCCGGGCACATTCTGACCATCGAGGACCCCATCGAGTACGTGCATGCGTCGCATCGCAGCCTGGTGACGCAGCGCGAAGTGGGCGCGCACACGCACAGCTTTGCCAGCGCCCTGCGCGCGGCGTTGCGCGAAGACCCCGACGCGATTCTGCTGGGCGAGTTGCGCGATCTCGACACCATCCGGCTGGCCCTGACGGCGGCCGAAACCGGTCACCTCGTGTTCGGCACGCTGCATACGCGCTCGGCCGCCCAGGCCGTCGAGCGTATCGTCGACGTGTTTCCCGGTGACGAGAAGCAGGCCGCGCGCGCACTGCTGGCCGAGTCGCTCGAAGCGGTCATCGCGCAGGTGCTGGTCAGGCGCGCGGACGGCCCGGGCCGGCTTGCTGCGCAAGAGATCTTGCTGAGTACCCCGGCGGCGCGCAATCTGATTCGAGAAGGCAAGACCGCGCAACTTCAATCGGTGCTGCAGACGGGCCAGCACCTGGGCATGCAAACCTTCGAGCAACACCTCGCCGCACTGGCCGCGCAGGGCAGAATCGACCGCCAGGCGGCGCGACCATCGCACCAGCCCGCGCGCTAGCGTGCGGGATCTATGGCACACTGCGACGTGTTCAACGGCGGGCGAGGCAATCATGAGCAATATCTACGATTTTTCCGTGCGAACCTTGAGCGGTGAGGAAGTGCCGTTGCGCCAATATGCGGGCAAGACGCTGCTGATCGTCAATACCGCCAGTCAATGCGGTTTCACGCCGCAATATGCCGGGCTCGAGCGGCTCTATCAGCAGTACGGCGCGCGCGGTCTGGTCGTGCTGGGTTTTCCGTGCAACCAGTTCGGCGCGCAGGAGCCCGGCAGCGCCGAGGAAATACGCAGCTTTTGCGATACGACCTTTGGCGTGACCTTTCCGATGTTTGCGAAGATCGATGTCAATGGATCCGGCGCACATCCGCTCTATCAGTGGCTGACGGCCGAAAAACCCGGCGTGCTCGGGACTCACGCGATCAAATGGAACTTCACCAAGTTCCTGGTGGGTGCCGATGGCCAGGTACTCAAGCGTTACGCTCCAACCACCAAGCCAGAAGAACTGCAGCAGGATATCGAGGCGGCGCTGCCGCCAGCCTGAATGACGGCAGCGTCCGGTGCCGGCTGGCGCGTCAGTGCCACAGACTGAGCAGCAGCGGCACCAGAATCGGCGTGAGCACGCCATTGAGACCCATGCCCAGACCTGCGAACGCGCCGGCCTCGTCGCTCACCTGAAATGCGCGCGCGGTGCCGATGCCGTGAGCAGCCACGCCGGTGGCAAAGCCACGCACCGCATAGTCCTTGATGCGCAGCGCATTCAGGATGAAGGTCGCGAGGATGGCCCCGAGAATCCCGGTCGAGATCACCAGCACCGCAGTCAGCGATGGCAAGCCGCCGATTTTGTCCGCAATGCCCATGGCGATCGGCGTGGTCACGGATTTGGGGGCGATCGACAGGACCGTGGTGCGAGACGCGCCCAGCAGCATGGCGATGCCCGTGCCCGACACGATCGCGGTGAGAGAGCCCGCCAGCAGACCGCCCAGCAACGGGATCGCATGGCGGCGCAGGCGCGGCCATTGCTGATAGAGCGGTACGGCCAATGCCACGGTAGCCGGGCCAAGCAGGAAATGTACGAACTGGGCGCCCTCGAAGTAGGTCGGGTAGGGCGTATGGGTGAGCGTCAGGACCGTGACCAGCAGCGCGACGGCGATGGCAACCGGATTCGCCAGCGGATTGAAGCGGCAGCGCTGGTAGATGGCAAATGCCGCGAGATAGGCCAGCAAGGTGGCGGTCAAGCCCAGCAACGGGGTGGTCGCCAGGTAGACCCATATGGCTGCGATACGGGGCGTCATGCGGCATGCTCCGTTCGGCGTTTTTCCTGCCGGCGGATCAGCGCCTGCGTGACCAGTGCCGTGACCGTGATGGTCAGGGCCGTGCTGATGACCAGCGCCGCGACGATCGCCAGCCACTGTCCGCTCAGCGTATGCGCCTGTGCCATGATGCCGACCCCGGCGGGCACGAACAGGAGCGACAAATGACGCAACAACTCCTGCGAGGTGGGGGCGATGATGGGCAGCAGCCGCTCGTTGGCCAGCAGCCAGAGCAACAGCAGGACCATGCCGATGACCGGACCCGGAATCGGCAGGTGCAGCGAGTAACTGAGAATTTCGCCGATGGTCTGAAACATCAGCAGCACGGCGAAGGTCTGCAGCATCCGGTTGTCTTTCATATCGTTCTCCGGGGGATTGTCATACCAGTAGGCTGTCCACCAATTCGATCCAATGCCTGACCGGCGTCCGCGTGCCGCTTTGCAGGTGCGCGATGCAGCCCACGTTGGCCGACAGGATCATCGCGGGGCGTTGCGCCTCGCATTGGACCAGCTTGTTGTCGCGCAGGCGCGTGGCGAGTTCCGGCTGCAGCAACGAGTAGGTGCCGGCCGAGCCGCAGCACAAGTGGCTGTCCTGAATCGGCTTGAGATTGACGCCCAGCTCGAGCAGCAGGCGCTCGACGTCACCGCGCAGTTGCTGGCCGTGCTGCAGCGTGCAGGGGGGATGATAGGCGAGCGCCTGAGTGCCGGGGCGGTGCGTGCGCTGCTTGAGCGTGGCCGCGTGCGCCGGCAGGATCTCGCTCACGTCACGCGCGGCCGCCGCGATGCGCTCGGCCCGGGCGGCGTAGCGCGCGTCGTGCCGCAAGAGGTGCCCGTACTCCTTGATCATCGCGCCGCAACCGGAGGCGTTGATCACGATCGATTCGACGCCCTGCTGGATATGAGGCCACCACGCGTCGATGTTGCGCCGCACGTCGTCCAGCGCGCCGGCCGAGTCGCTCAGGTGATGCCTGATCGCGCCGCAACAGCCCGCCTCGGGCGCCATGACCAATTGGATCCCGATTGCGTCGAACACCCGCGCGGTCGCGCTATTGATGTTGGGCAGCATCGCAGGCTGTACGCAGCCTGCGAGCATCAGCATCCTGCGCGGATGAGTCTGCCGGGGCCACTGGCCGCTGCTGCTGTGCAACGGAATTTTGCGGCGCAGCCGGCGCGGCAACACCGGTCGCAGGAATTGTCCCAGGCGCAGCGCCGGGCCGAACAAATGCGGATTGGGCAGCAAAGTCGACAGGAACTTGCGCTGCGCGCGCTGCAGCAGCGGGCGCAGCGCACGCTGCTCGGCGACCTGACGGCCGATGTCGACCAGATGCCCGTACTCGACACCCGACGGGCAGGTCGTTTCGCAACTGCGGCAGGTCAGACAGCGGTCCAGGTGGCCGAGGGTGCGGGCGCTGACGTCGCTGCCCTCGAGCATCTGCTTGATCAGATAGATGCGTCCGCGCGGGCCGTCGAGCTCATCGCCCAGCAACTGGTAGGTCGGGCAAGTGGCGGTGCAGAATCCGCAGTGCACGCATTTGCGCAGGATGGCGTCCGCCTCGTCGCCGGCCGGAGTGCCGCGAACGAAATCAGCGAGATGGGTTTGCATGGCGCGGGCTCCTCCAGGTCGGCCTAACTCAGAGTTCCGGATACATCCGGCCCGGATTGAAAATGCCGGCCGGATCGAAGGCCGCCTTCAGATTGCGGTGAATTCGCATCAGCGGTACCGCCAGCGGCGTGAACACGCCCGCGCTGGCTTCGCCGTAGCGGAACAGCGTCGCGTGACCGCCGGCCTGGCGGGCGGCGCTGCGCACGCTTTGCGCGTCGGCATCGGTGATCCACCAGCGCTGGGCGCCGCCCCATTCGATCAACTGTTTGCCGGGCAGGCGGTGCGGTTCCGTGATCGGCGGCAGCGAGAGTCGCCACAAGGCGCGGTCGGGGCCCGCCTCAGCGAAAAACGTATCGGTGTGCTCGCGCACGCCCTGCCAGAACTTGGCCGCGTGGATGGCATCGACCAGCTCGCCACCGAGCTTGACGCGCGCAGCCTTGATGGCTGCCGAGGCGCCCGACAGGCGAACCGCCAGCATGTCGTCTTGCCATGCGCTGGCGGTAATGGGCAATGGTTGTCCGCCCCATTCATTGAGCTTGCGCACGGCGTCCACGGCATTCATTTCGAAGCGCAGCGTCAATTCGGCGAACGGCTGCGGCATGACCTTGATCGAGACCTCGAGAATCAGTCCGAGAATGCCCAGCGAGCCAGCCAGCAGGCGGGCCACGTCATACCCGGCGACGTTCTTCATGACTTGTCCGCCGAAGTTCAGCACCTGCCCCTTGCCGTCCATCAGCGAGGCGCCCAGCACGAAATCGCGGACCGCGCCGGCCGCCTGCCGGCGCGGTCCGGACAGTCCCGCGGCGACGCAGCCACCGAACGTCGCATGCGGGCCGAAATACGGCGGCTCGAACGGCAGCAACTGATTTTTCTCGGCCAGCACCGCTTCGATTTCGGCCAGCGGCGTGCCGCAGCGCGCGGTGATCACCAGTTCGGCCGGATCATAGGCGATCACCCCCCGGTAGGGCCGCGTGTCGAGCACCTGGCCGACGAGCTGCTGGCCGTACCACTGTTTGGTGCCGCCGCCGCGCAATTGCAGAGGTTGATGCGTTGCCGAGGCGGTTTCAATCGCCGCGCGAAATTGTTCGAGTACGGTATTCATCGTGAGCGTATCGCGTGTTCGTCGAATTGGTGAGGCGACAAGGCTTGGCCGCAGTGTTTGCAAAAGCGCGCATCGAGATCGTGTCCTTCGGTCATGCAATGCGCGCAGGTGCGTGTGGTGACCGGCCGGCGCCGCATCGACGCGGAAATTTCCGCGCCCATGATGCCGGTTGGAATGGCGATCACGCCATAGCCGAGCAGGATAACGCAGGCCGTGATCGCCTGGCCAAGCGGGGTACGCGGCACCAGATCGCCGTAGCCGGTGGTGCTGAGCGTGACGATGGCCCAGTAGATGCCCACCGGAATGCTGGTGAAGCCATGTGCGGGGCCTTCGATGATGGTCATCAGCGTGCCGATGATGACCACCACGATGCACACGAAAATCAGGAATACGAATATTTTGCGGCGCGCATGGTAAAGCGCCTCGCGCAGGACGCTGGCTTCGCTGACATAGGCGCTCAGCCGCAGGATTCGGAATACGCGCATCAGGCGCAGCAGGCGCACGTCGATCAGGTAGTACAGCTCAGGGACCAGAATCGCCAGGTAGGTCGGCAAAATCGAGGCGAGATCGACCAACCCATAGAGCGAGAGCGCGTAACGCCACGGGTGGCGCACGCACGCCAGCCGGGCGACATATTCGACGGTGAAGGCGAGCGTGAACAGCCACTCGAGCAGCCACAGCAGGGTGCTCGCGCGTGCCTGAATGGCTGGCACGCTGCCCAGCACGACTACCAGGACGCTGGCGCAGATCGCCACCAGGAGGATTTCATCGAAGCGGCGCCCGGCCGTGGTGTCGGCCTCGAAGATGATGGTGTAAAGGCGCTTGCGCCAGCCGTATGTGGGTTGATCCGACCATCCTTGCATCGTCAGAATCTCGGCAGATCCGGGTGGGGCAGCAAGCCGCCGCGCACGTGCATCTTGCCGTATTCGGCGCAGCGCGCGCGCGTCGGAATGGCTTTGTCAGGGTTGAGCAGCCCGACCGGATCGAAGGCGCGCTTGACCGCAAAAAAGGCGTCGCGCTCGGCCGGGGAAAACTGCACGCACATCGAATTGATCTTCTCGATGCCCACGCCGTGCTCGCCGGTGATCGTGCCGCCCAGCTCCACGCAGGTCTCGAGAATTTCGGCGCCGAACGTCTCGGCGCGATGCCATTCGTCGGCATCGTTGCCGTTGAACAGGATCAGCGGATGCATGTTGCCGTCGCCTGCGTGAAACACGTTGATGCAGCGTAGCCGGTAGCGCCCCTCCATCTCATTGATGCGGCGCAGCAGCGTGCCGATATGGCGCCGCGGGATCGTGCCGTCCATGCAATAGTAGTCGGGCGAGATGCGGCCGGCGGCGGGAAAGGCATTCTTGCGCCCGGACCAGAACTTGAGGCGTTCGCTCTCGCTTCTGGAGACCTGAATGCGGGTGGCGCCGCTCGCCTTGAGCACTTGGCTGGTGCGCATGATTTCTTCGGCGACTTCCTCGGGCGTGCCGTCGGATTCGCAGAGCAGGATCGCTTGCGCGTCCAGGTCGTAGCCGGCGTGGACGAATTCCTCGACGGCCCGGGTCGCCGGCTTGTCCATCATTTCCAGGCCGGCCGGGATGATGCCCGCGGCAATGATTGCGGCGACCGCATTGCCGCCCTTTTCGACGTCGTCGAAACTGGCCATGATGACCTGTGCGGTCTGGGGCTTCGGAATCAGCTTGACGGTGACTTCGGTGACCACCGCGAACATGCCTTCGCTGCCGATGAATACGCCGAGCAGATCGAGGCCCGCCACGTCGGGGCCGAGCGAGCCGAATTCGACGATTTCGCCGGCCATGGTGACCGCGCGCACGCGCAG
>JAGXBI010000331.1 GCA_018971155.1 Burkholderiales bacterium | reverse complement strand
TGGCCGCTGGCCAGGTCGATGCGCCACTCGTGCATGCCAAGACACGCCTGCGAGCGCGGCGCCTCGCCGGTCATGTAGTAAGGGTCGCTGAGCACCGCGCGCAGCACCACGGCCTGGCCATCGTCGAAGGCGTTGAGCACATGCGGGATGAAGCACGGCTCGATCTCGAACCAGCGCACGGGAGCATCGTGCCGATGCAACTCGAGCAAGCCCAGCCGCATGGCATATCCGCCATCCCAGCAAAACGGCAGACCGCCGCCGGGGCGCGGCGGCCGCTCGAACAGCAAGGGCTGGTCGATGAATACCGCGAAGCGCCGAGTGATGGCAAAGTCGTGCATGGCCGTCGCCCCTGCGACGTCGATCGCCTGGCTGCGTACGATACGTCCGGCCGCATCGGCGCAAAAATAGGTGACCCACGGACGCCATGGCCGGTAATTCACGAAATGCAGCTCGCCGGTGTCCGGATCGCGCTTCGGATGGGCGCTCATGTTGGCCGTCAACTGACCGCCAAAATCGTAGCAGCCGAGCGTATCGAGATCCGCGTTCAGCGCATACGGCATGCCGACATCGCACAGCGCCAGCAGGCGCCCCGCATGCGCGATGACATTCAGGTTGGCAGGATTGTGCGGGACCCAGCGCCGGTCGGGTGGGCCGGGCGGCGCCGGCAGGCCGGTGGCCGCGGCAAGACTCTCGGTGCGCACCCAGCGATTTCGATACCAGCAGGCGCGTCCCGCCGCCAGACGCACACCATGGATCATGCCGTCGCCCAGGAAGAGATGGGCGGGCACGCCATCGCCACCGGCCAGCGCCGGGTGGGGATTGAAGCTGTTGCGCACGTACAGTCCGTCGAGTTCAGGCGGTATCGCCCCTTGGACCGGCAGATCCGTTACGCCGAGCTCTGCGCCCAGCGGCTGCAGCACCCCGTTGTACCGCACCGGCGGCTCACGTCGCATGAGCCGAGGGCCGCGCGGCGCGATAGCGTTTCTTGAGCCCGGCGTAGACGTCATAGAATGCATCGGGATCCGGGATATCGAGTTCGAGCATTTTGGCGATCCGCATGACGATGTGCTCGCGGTAGCGCCGCTCGACTTCGGCAATATCCAGGCAATGCATTTTAAGCAGCGTCATGAATACCGGGTGCTGTGTCACCCCGTCGCTGGCCGGCTGCAGCAAAAACCACGCCGTGCGCAGCGCCACCAGGCGCTCGCGCTCGGGGTCGTCCGAGCGCTCGATGGTTTGCCTGCAGTAAAACTCGAAACCGACCGAATGGCGCATTTCGTCGCGTGCGAGGTCCTTGACG
Source organism: Burkholderiales bacterium (assembly GCA_018971155.1). Lineage (GTDB taxonomy): Bacteria > Pseudomonadota > Gammaproteobacteria > Burkholderiales > Burkholderiaceae > Pandoraea. The sequence goes on along the minus strand of JAGXBI010000331.1, from coordinate 2,731 downwards.
ATCTGCACCAGCACCGGCTCCTCGACCGTTTTGGCGAACTGGTTATAGGCTGTGTTCGCAGCGATTTCCGAGCAGATGTTCGAGGTCAGCATCTCGACCGGCGAATGCGTCATCGGAGTGATCCTGCGCCCACGGTGAATGAACTCCTGCGCAACCGGCACGCCGAGGTGGCCGAGCCAGCGGATCAGCGCCAATGGATGCTTGGTCTCCTCGTAGAACCACACCGACAGCCATTGCGTGAAGTCGACGTCGTCGTGCAGCAGCTGCATGAATGCGGCGGTGGCCGAGAACGTCGTCAACTCCGCATATGCGGCGATTTTCACGTCTTCGATCAAGGCCGGCGTCACTTTACTCGTATCGATCTCATCCCACGGCTGTTCGCGAAAAATCCAGCGCGCCCGCTCCGATGATTCGAGCAGCCGGTAGTACCCCAGCTGATTGCTCAGATCGTTCAAATGGTCTGTCATCGTCCTCCTCCTTCGCGCCGCCTCATCCGAGTCCGCCGCTGATGCCCAAGATCTGCCCGGTCACGTAGGCTGCCTCGTCCGATGCCAGGTAACCGACCGCGGCGGCCACTTCGTCGGCGCCGCCCGCGCGCTTCATCGGCACCACCGCGTCGATCACGCTTTGCGCAATCCCCTCGGCCATGCCGGCGCCGATAAAACCGGGCGCGATCGCATTGACCGTGACGCCGCGCGTGGCAAGTTCCAGCGCGAGCGCCTTGGTGACCCCGTGCAGTCCCGCCTTGGCCGCCGCGTAATTGCCCTGTCCGCGATTGCCGATGCTGCCCACCACCGATGACACGCTGATCACCCGCCCCCAGCGGGTACGGATCATCGGCAACAGCAACGGCTGCGTGACATTGAAAAACCCGTGCAGCGACACCTCGACAACGCGCCGCCACTGCTCGAACGTCATGCCGGCCAGCGGCGCATCGTCATGCACGCCCGCGTTGTTGACGACCACCTGGATCGGTCCCGCCTCGAGCAGCCTAGCCAGCCCCTGCGCGGCCCCCGCGTTATCGGTCACGTCGAAGCCGACCGTCTCGGCGCTGCCGCCCTGCCCGACGATTTCGTCGGCGACGGCCTGTGCGCGCGCCGGGTTGCGGTGCGCATGCACGATCACATGGCAACCCTGGCGCGCCAGGCGGCGGCAAATCGCCGCGCCCAATGCGCCGCTGCCGCCGGTGACGAGCGCTCGCCTGGCGGTCGCGGATGTCATGGCACGCCTCGCTCGATGGCGACCGTCATCATGCCTCGCGTCAGGGTTTGCGCCGCACAGCGCACGTCGAACGCATATTGCGCGCCGCCGCCCTGCGCGGCCTTGAGCATGGCGCGAACCGCCAGCGGCGCGTCGCCGAGAGTATCGAGGCGTTCTGCAAACAAATCGACGCGCCGAAACGCGGCCACATAGGCCCGCCGCAGCGGCGCATCGCCGCTGACCAGGCTGGCATGCAACGCAACCGCCTGCGCCGCATATTCGATCGCATGCACGCCGGCCAGCCGGCCGAGCCAGCGCAACGGATGCTCGGGATCGGTATGCGAGCCGGCCGCGCACTCGCTCATCGTCTCGTCCCAGGCCGTCACGGCGTCGAGCAGACGCATCGCACCGTCGTGCGGAATGCGGCGGTAGATCTCATGCGCGACCAATCGGTGCGATATCGACTGCGACACTCGCTGCTCCTCCCGCATCCAGGAAAATCCGCTCGCGGCGGTCCGTGGCCATGCATTCGAGCAACGGCAATGCACGCGCCGCTGCGTTGCCGGCCCGCAAGTCCTCCCAGGCCGGATGCGCCATGCGCGAGGCCGGGCAACCGGGAATGCGTTCCACGTTCAGTGCCCAACCGCGCGCACCGAGCGCCTGGCCGCTGACCAGCATGGCGGTGGCAAACGGCGCGCAGATCGGCAAGTGGCGGTCGATGATGGCCGGCGCCGGCTGCTCGTAGGAGACCAGCAGCACCGGGGCCTGCTCACTCACGACGATCGAGAGCGCTTCGAGCAAGCCGGCGGCAAAACTCGCCTCGCCCGCGCTCAGGCTGACCGATCCAGCGTGCGCGTGCGCGCCAATCGACCAGTAACCGGCCGTGGCGTTGTGCACGATGTTGTGGAAATGAATCGGCGAGACCGGCGCGCCGGGCTGGCCAAGGGCCATGCACACACGGTCGGTCACGTGCAGATCGCCCGCCGACGAGGTGAACACCGAGGCGATGCGGGACACGTCGAGCGGCGCGCGCGCGGCCAGTTGCTCGGTCACGCGCAACGCCAGGCGGATCGCTGTGGTGGTGCGGCGCCGTTCGTTGGGTGCCAGCATCGACGGTTCGCCGCTTGGCAGATCACCCAGCTCGTCGTCGCATGGCGTGCGCAGCCGCGCCGCGCCCTGTGCCCAGTCGCGCACGCCGGGGCCGAGCATCTCGACGGTATCGACGAACAGGGCAATCATGCCAACGCCTCAAAGACGAGCGCGCAGTTATTTCCGCCAAAGCCGAATGAATTGCTCAGCACTCGCTTGAGCGGCCGCTGCAGCGTCTCGAGCACCACCGGCGTGCACAGCGCCGGGTCGATTTCGCGTGCGTTCAGGTTCGCGGGGACGAGGCCGGCGCTTATCGACAGGAACGAAATGACCGCCTCGGTAATGCCGGCCGCACCCTGCGTGTGACCGGTCCAGCCTTTGGTCGAGCTGCAAAGGCAGCCGTCGCCGAACACCGCCGCAATCGCCGCATCTTCCGCGCTGT
>JAGXBI010000020.1 GCA_018971155.1 Burkholderiales bacterium | reverse complement strand
TGGATCGAGCAGTAACCGGCGCACGCCGGCTGCCGCCAGGCGTTGCGCCAATTGCGCCGGCCATGACGCGGCATCGGCGCACCAGGCCTCGGCGTGCAGCGCGGTCAGTGCGGCCAGCATGGTCTGTGCGGCGGCGAGTGGGTCGGCGTCTGGTGCCGCCCGTCGTCCGTCGTAATGGTGGTCGATTGCCTGGCTGAGTGCCTGTGCTTCGGTCGGGACAGTGCGCGGCGCGGCGGCCCGCAGCCGCGCGAGGATGGCGTCGCGCGCGCTCCTTGCGCTGCTCCGAGAGGTGACGTCGCGTCGGCCGTGCGGCGCCATAGGAATGTCGCGAGATGCTCGACCGGCAGCGGCGCACCCTGTTTGGCTGCCGCATGCCCGATGTTCAGCAGGCACCCGCAATCGGCCGACACGAGCCGGTCGCAGCCGGTGGCGCAGGCCGACGCGACCTTGTCGCGCACCATGGCGCCGGAAATATCGGGATGCTTCAACGAGAACGTGCCGCCGAAGCCGCAGCATTCCGATTCGCGCTCGTGTTCGATGCGCGTCACGCCAGGCAGCGCATCGAGCAGCGCCACGCCGTGCCCGCGCGTACCCATTTCCCGGCGTGCCGCGCACGAGGTGTGCAGTACCACGCGTTCTTCGGGCGAGCCGACATCGTGTGGCAGGGTATCGAAGCGGATATGCAGCACGTTGACGAGAAACTCAGCGAGCTCATACACCCGTGAGGCTATCTCGCGCGCCTTCGGGCCATTGACGGGATCGTCGGCGAACAGCGCAGGCCAGTGATGCCGCATCATGCCGGCGCACGATCCCGACGGCACGATCACCGGCCAGGGTTCGGCAAACAGGTCGAGCTGGGCGGCGGCCACGCGCCGTGCCTCGTCCGGATTGCCGCTGCTGTAGGCGGGCTGCCCGCAGCAGCTTTGGCCGCGCGGATAGTGCACCGTCAACTGCTCGCGCTCGAGCAATCGCACAGTGTCCAGGCCTGCCGCAGGGACGAACAGGTCGACCAGGCAAGTCGCGAACAAATAGACGTGTGATGGCACAGCCTTCGGGTAGGCTCTTTCCGGCATGTCTGGCTCCTCCATAAACTGACGCACGCCCGGCGTGCGAGCCGGCGTGTCGGCCCATGATTGCCGGGATCGTTTGCAATTTCAATTTGGTTGGACCAAATTCAGGAGGGCCGGTGTGTCGCTAAAACGCTCATTACCAGGTGATTGTGCGTTGAGCAGATTGCGGCTATGTAGTAAGCGGAACCCTCGCTATTTGGGGTGAGCGATATACTGCGAGACGCAGTTAAACAGTAAAATTGGTTGGACCAATTGACGCAAAATGCATTTGAAGGGAGAGAGACTGTGACTGGCGCGAGACGTGTTAACCGGACCGAGTCTGTGATGCGCCGGATCGAGACGGCGCTGCTCGACGGCTCATGGCCGGCCGGCGCGCGCTTGCCAGCGGAGCGCGAACTGGCTCAGCAGTATGGGGTCGCGCGCAACACGATTCGCGAGGCGATTCAGCGGCTCGCCGCTCGAGGCCTGCTGCGGAGCCGGCGGGGCGCGGGGGTATTCGTGTCGGACCGCCTGCGCACCGGCATTGCCTCGCCGTGGGGGCAGTTGGTGGCCGATCATCCGGTACTGTGCGGCGACATTCTTGAATTCCGCCGCGTGCTCGAGGGGGCGACCGCTTATTTCGCGGCGTTGCGAGCTGATGCCGATGACCGCAAGCGGATTCTGGCGCAAATGCAGGCGCTCGAGTCCGCGCGCGCCTCGGGCGACATGGCGGCGGAAGCGGCGGCGGACGCCAGATTTCACGATGCGATCGCGCTTGCGTCCCACAATGCAATGTTCCTGCATCTGCACACCAGCGTCATCGGCCTGCTGCGCGAGCACATCACAACTAACGGCATGGGCGTGCGAGAAGAAGATGTCGGCGCATCGGATCTGTTGCTGCAACAGCATCGCACCATCTGCGAGGAGATCTGCGAGCGGCGCCCGGAAGAGGCCAGGACCGCGATGCAGGCGCATATCGACTTCGTGCGAGGGCACGTGCGCCAGCAGGGCGATCAAGACTGAACCCGGTCAAGCGGGGTGCTCGAGCGGGCCTGCCCTCCGTGTGCTCAAAGGCCGCTTGAGGCACTTGCAGCAGCGGCGGCATGTCTTGCCCGCGGCGATGCCGCGATGGCGCGCCCAAGCGCTCGGCCGCTCAGCCAGGCTCCTTCCACCTTGCCGCCGTGCAACCAGTCGCCACACATGCCCAGGCCGAGGTCGGCCTGCCACAACATGCCCGGAGCGGGAGCGGTTTCGATGGCGGGCAGGTTCGCATAACGCCAGCGGTGAACACGCCCAACGATCGGCGGGGGTGCGCCCAGTTCGGCGAAGGCCCGCAGCAACGCGCGCAGTACCTCGTCTGGCGAGTCTTCCTCGTGTACGGCGCTCCATTCGGGCGAGGCGTGCAAAACCCAGCAGTGGTTGGCTTCGCGGCCCGGCTTGCTGGCGTTGCGCGCCACCCAGCGCAGCGGACCCTGATTGACGAAAGCCGCATCGAATGGCAGAGGCAGTGCGTTTTCATACTGCAGCATGGCGGCCCAGCAGGGTGTCATGACGACGGCGCTGGCCAGCGCGGCAAGCTCGGGCGCTGCGGGGCGCAGCAGGGCGGCAGCCTGCTGCGCAGGCATGGCAAGCGCCACGCCTGCATATCTTTCCTCGTGCCAGCCGCGTTCGGTGCTGTGAATTTGCCACCCTTGGCCGTCGCGCCGTATCGCATCGATGGTGCGCAGGCACTCGAGCGGCAAACGTGTCGCCAGATGACGGGCCGGCGCTGTCATGGCGGGAACGCCGACATAGCGTCGCGGGTGTGAGGGCGATGCGGCGGGGCGCGGCGGGATGATCGCCAATTGCGGTTGCCATTGCGCCAGTACGCCGGCAGCGAGCCAGCTTTCGATCTGCTGCGTGAATTCGGGGGTGCTCGCCGTGAAATACTGGGCGCCATGATCCCACTGTCCGGTGCCCTCGCGCCGTGTGCTCATGCGCCCGCCTACACCACGGCTTTTGTCGAAAACACATACGCCCAAGCCTGCCGCTTGCAGTTCAGTGGCGCAACTCATGCCGGCCATGCCGGCGCCGATTACGGCGAAAACGGGCGTCGAAGTCATAAAGCGAGGTGGAGTGGGTCAATAGGGAAGGCGCGCTTCGGAAGGTTGTGCGTAATGCGATGCAAGTGTATCGCAAAATGATGAAATTGGATTCATGACTCGAAAAATATGAGTCATTTGGTTGGATTGTCGATGATCTGGTAGCGAAAATTTCTTGAGAATTTGAAATTGATTATATTTATCTTGAGGATAGCTTGTTTTAATCGCCTTGAGATATGAATCAAATAATTGGTGTGTACACATTTTGTATCGAATTATCGTTGACATGATGAAACGAAATTGGTAGTCTGCGGGCACTTGAGGAATCACTGAATCAGCCATCGCGATGGAACGAACGAAAACGGCGGTCACTGAAAGAACGCACGGTTATCGAAGCGGCAAGGCGGCGCGCCTGGCTGGCATGCCGGTGACGACCCTGCGCATCTGGGAGCGCCGGTACGGCATCGTTGCGCCGCCGACCACGGCGTCAGGCCAGCGCCTTTACTCGGAAGACGATGTTCGGCGCCTGGTGCGAATCAAGGCGCTGGTCGACCGCGGTTACGCGATCGGGTCGATCGCCAAGCTCGACGAGCAACAGCTCGCGGAACTAGAGGCATCCAACAGCCAGCGCGCCATGCGGGCTCGCGTGGACGACGAGTCGGTGATACTTGGCCTGGCGGTGGTCGGTGATGTACTGCCTGAACGGCTGGAAGAGTATGCCGGCGAGCTCGGCCTGCATGGATTGCAGGTGCGAGCCACCTATCCGACCATCGGCGATTTCGAGGCAGCGCGCGCGCGTGGTGCAAGCGTCAACGCCCAGGTGTTGCTGGTCGAAGTGCCGGGGCTGTGGGACGAAACAGCCGAGCAGGTGCTGCGGATGACGCACGGCGGTGGATTTCGCGCCGCCGCGGTGATTTACCCGTTCGGTTCGAACGGTGCGGCCGCTTCGCTGCAGCTTGCCGGCGTGCGCGTCTACCGTCGCCCCGGCAACCGAACCGAATTGCGTCAGTTGTTGAGCGATATGCGTCGCGAGTGCGAGCGCGATCGGGCCGTGTCATTGGGCGGCGAGCGCTTGCGCCGCCGCTTCGACGATCGCCATCTCGCGATGCTGTCCGGTGGCGCGGCGTCGATCGCGTGCGAGTGCCCGCGTCATATCGTCGATCTGATCATGCAGCTCGATGCATTCGAGACGTACAGCGATAATTGTGCAAACGACTCGCCGGTCGATCGGGTTTTGCATCGACTGCTGGGCGATATAGCGAATCACGCGCGGCACGCGTTCGAGAGTGCCTTGGAACAAATCGCCGCCGGCCATGGCAATCGCGCGCCGGGCGGCGCATGAATCAGCGCGACGCGCAGTGTGCGCGCCGTGCTCAACCCACCCAGGAGCCTGGTCATGGATCTCATGGTGCAACCCCCTTCCGTCGCGGGTGAAGTCTGCGACGGCATCCCCCTGTCGCAGCGCATACGCCAACGGTTGATGAGCGCGGGCACGCGCTTTCATGCCAACGACAACATCGCGGCCTACCTGCGCGAAGGCGAACTTGACGCGTTGCAACAGGAGGTCGCGGACAAGCTGCAAGGCGTACTGCGCTCACTGGTCATCGACGTCGAGAACGACCATAACTCGCGTGATACCGCGCGCCGGGTTGCCAAGATGTTCGTGCGGGAGGTGTTTGCCGGCCGCTACGAGACGGCGCCCGCGGTGACCGAGTTTCCCAATGTCGAACGGTTGAACGAGCTGATGATCATTGGCCCGGTCAGTGTACGCAGCGCCTGTTCACATCACCTTTGCCCGATCATGGGGCGGGTGTGGATCGGCGTGTTGCCGGACGAAAACTCGAATCTGATCGGCCTGTCGAAATACGCGCGCCTGGTCAACTGGGTCATGGCCCGGCCGCAGATTCAGGAAGAGGCGATTACACAATTGGCCGACTTGCTCGAGACGCGCCTGGCGCCCGACGGATTGGCCATCGTGCTCGAGGCGGATCACTTCTGCATGCATTGGCGCGGCGTCAAGGACGACAATGCGAAGATGGTCAATAGCGTGATGCGCGGCGCGTTCCAGCGCGATCAGGCGTTGCGCCGGGAATTTCTCTCATTGCTCCCGGGCCGCGACTGAGGCGGCGAGCGGCCACGCGATGGAGCGTGGCCAGTCCGACGGCGTGCGGGTTAGCGCCGCCGCCCCAGTTTGCGATACCGGAAGGCGGCGGCGTGATTTGATCCATCCACACGATAGGCATGCCGTTGTGCCGCATGTGCAATCAATGGTGCCAGTCGCCCCGATGGTGCCAGCCGCCACCGAAACCGACGCCAAAGGTCACCGTCGGCGGGCCGTAATAGTAATTATCGTAATAGTTGTAACCGTATCCGTAGGCGGGGGCCGGGGCATAGTAACCGTATGGCGGTGCGACCACGCAGCCGGCCAACAACGCCGTCAACGCCAGAGCCGTCAGCAGTTTGATCATGATTACTCTCCAATTCGACGGTTGGACACGCCAGGCCGGCCTTGGTTGCGCACGCCGTGCCGAAGCGGCGCCGGGGCGCATCAGGCGCCGAGTGTCGGGGCGACCTGTTCGATGGCCCCGGCAAGCGCATCGGCATGCAGCGGTCCGCCGGCAAACCGGTGGCGGGCTCTTTGCCCGCGAGTGACCAGGTCAATCCCGTAACAGTCGATGCCAAGCAGCCGCACGTCGGGCGGCATGCGTGGGTTCGCCAGACTCACCAGGGCGGCTTCCTCGCTGTGCGTCACTACCGGCAGTGCGGCCCAGTCGTCGCGCGACAGCCAGCCCATGCGGCCGATGCCTTCGATGACTCGCGTCTGAAGCGGATTGAGCCGCACGAAAATGAAATCCAGCACGAGCAGTTCGCGCGCGCCGGGCTGATAACGCAGATAGCGCTCCAGAAAATCGAGCGGCGGCTCGAAGGGCTCAACTTCGCCCGTGAGCGTCAGTCGAGGGGCCGCTTGCACATCGGCTGCGCCGGGGTGCGCGACGAACAGGCTGGCACGCTGGTCGGCCAGCAGGTTTCTGGTGTGTTCGGCCAGCCTGCTGATGCACAGCACCGGGCGATGGTGCGCATCGGTCACATAGGGTACGCCGGTGGCATACGGGTAGCCGGGCAACGTAGCCGAATGGGTGGCCAGGGTGCCGTCGGGCGCTTCGTGCAGCAAGGCAATGGCGTCTTCGATAGCGATGTTCACGGGAGTAGGGGCCGCATGCTGCGGCGATTCTGCCGGAAGTGACATATCACCACGGAATATCTCACCGCGCAATCAGGCTTTATCGATGATGCCCGTCGGTTCGACGCAGTGCCCGACAAAAGAAAACCCCCACCGCTGGCGGGTGGGGGCGGTCTCACACGGGGCGGGCACCGTGTGAGGACGGGCGCTGGCCCGTCGGGGTGCGGTGACAGGCGCGACGGCGCTGCATCAGGGTTGCGGCGAGATGCTGCCGTGTTCGAGGCTGGCCAGCGTCAGCGCGCCGTTCTGGGCAAGCGCGGCGGGCTGCGCTACGGCCATGGCGCGCGGATATTCGATGTCGTTTTGCTCGAGCACGCCGGCCGCGCGCGCCTGCGCGAGTTCGACCTTGACGGCGGCGCGGGATTTGCCGGGGCCTTGGTCGGTCGAGTGCGGGTAGACGGCGTCGCTCGACACCAGCAGGCCCTGAGTCCGAGCCTGCGCCAGTTCAGCCTTGACCTGCGCGCGGCTGAGCACCGAGGCTGCGGGAATACCGGCCAGTTGCGAACCATCGGGGTAGGCGTCGCTGGCGATCGCCGAGCCGGCGGCACCGGCGAGCAGGGTGGATAGCAAGGCAGCGGCCAAAAGATTGCGTTTCATGATCATTCTCCTGTCTATTCAAAAGGGGACGATGTGTTTTCATCGTCGACAGGATCAGTCTATTGCGCCGCTGATTGAAGAAAAACGGCCGCCAGCTCAATGAATCATTTCGTTTTTGGCAATAATGGTGCGGGGAAAGCGTCAGGCGCTGGTGGTTTCGCCGTCCTTGCGGGGTGGCGAAACCGAGTAGTTGTACCAGGCCCCGGCCGCCAGGCCGATCGCGGCAAGGTCGTCGGCCTTGAGCGCGGGCAGCGGCTCGCATGCGGCGGACATGGCGTCGTAGTCGCCGGATTCGGTTGCTTCGGCGGCGTTGAGCAGCAGGCCGAGCTCCCCTTCGCGCTCGAGCACGGCGCGCCGGATGTTGGCGTCGATCGGCAGGCGCTGCACGACGTCGCTGGTGGCCTCGCCGTAGAGAACGTAGATCAGCGAGAGCACGCCAGTGATGAAAGCGGTGTCGCTGAAGCGTCCGTCGTTCGGCCGGATGCGGTTGGCGGCCAGCTCCATGAACCGCGCCCGTGTGCCGCACAGCTCGGCCAATGGATCGGCTCGCAGATTGAGCTGATTGCCGTCGACGAACAGCAGCATTTGCGCCCAACGCGCGACCTGGCGCGTGCCAATGACGAGAATCGCCGTATGCAGCGATGAAATCGTTCGCGTCAGGCCGACCGCGCTGGAGTTGAGCAAGCGCAGCAGCTTGACGACCAGATCCGGATGCGCTTTGAGTTCAGTTTCGATTTCAGCGATGCTGGGCTCGCCGCTGAGCAGCACCAGCAGTCGCAACAGAGCGGTACGCGAGGCGTTGGTTTTGCGCGAGGAGAGCACCTGGGGCTTGGCGAAGTAATAGCCCTGGAACATCTCGAAACCCATGCGCATGGCAATTTCGTGGTCCTCCAGGGTTTCGATCTTTTCCGCCAGCAATGCCTTGCCGTGCTGCTTGACCACCTTGACGAGCGCTTCGATCTCGTCGCGGGGGCACTGCAGGAAGTCGATTTTGACGATGTCGATATAAGGGAGAATTTCCTCGAAGCGCGGCGACAGGCGCGAGACATCGTCGAGGGCGCAGCGAAAACCCAGGTGACGCAATGCCTGGCAGCGTTCGAGCAGTGCCTGGTCGAATTCCACCGTTTCGAGGATTTCCAGCACGAAGCGTTCGGGCGGCAGCAGCTCGATGATGTCGGACATCAGCATCGTGCGGTCGACATTCACGTAGCCGGTGTGTCCGCCCAGCGCCGCATGGATACCAACGTCGCCGAAGATGCGCGAAATCACATGCGCGGTAGCCTCGGCGTCATTCGTGACGACGGCGAAGTTGGCCAGGCTGGAACGGAACAGCAGCTCGAACGCGGTCAGCGCGCCGCGGCTGTCCAGAATGGGCTGGCGCCCGAGGTAGACCTGTTCCTCGGCGGCGCCGGCGTCATCGTCGGGTGTGGTCGCGGCGGTGGCGGCGTTCGCCTTGGGGCGTCCCGATGAGCTAAAACGTTGCATCTGTCTATTAGGAAAAACCTTGCTATTGATAACTATGGCGTACCTGCAACGGTGGCGCTGCTTCGGTGCGCCAAGCCTCGCATCATAAGCCTATCGACCGCGCGAGCATAATGCATTTTCAAGACAACGCGACGAAGAGCCGCACATGACAAGCCTTCGGGGTCGATAGGCTGCGCCGAATCGTACCGAACCGAAGGCCTCCCGGAATCGTCTTTGGGCTTTTGATCGGCGGGCTGACGCCCAGGAAAGCGAACATAGCAGCGATGCTCGGGCGGCGCAAATTTGCTAACATGCGTGGCAAAAAGCGCGGTTGTCACCGATTTTTACAATTCCCTGCTAAGCTTAGGAAATATGGGCATTTGCCCGTGCCGCAGGGTATGAAAAGTGAGGCTTTGATTGCCGCCGAAAAAGGTGTGCCGCCACAGGTTGCATCGGTGCCTTGCGGTCAATATTTGAATTGCTGCGCTCAACGAGAATAGTAGTTGTCCACGAACTTACAAACTAGCGTAACCGGCGAGGCAGGAAATCCTGCGCGGGGCTCATCCATGGATAACGATCTAGATTACTCAATACTGTACGAATATTTCGGTACCAGTAGCCCGTATTGGCGCCTGGCGAGCGACAGTAACGCGCTCTCGCTCGAGGCACAGCGCGGCTCGACCAATCTGAGCATCGCGCTGAGCGCGGCGCAAGCGGGCGAGGTTCGGGGCATGACCGGCGTGACCTCGCACCGGGTGCTGGATGTGAGCATCGTCGGCGAGCCGCTGCGGCTTCACCTGGTCGGCAGGAAGGTCAATCCGACTCAATGGGCGGGTACCGCGTCGGCCTATGCCGACACCGTCTCGGTGGCGCGCGATCTGGTCCATGGACTCTCGTTTGCCGAGCAGGTCGTCTCGGAAGTCAACTCCCTGGTGGTGATTCTCGATCGGCATGGCCGGGTGCAGCGCTTTAACCGCCTGTGCGAGGAAGTCACCGGCATGCGGGAGGAGGACGTCATCGGCAAGAGCGCCTTCGAACTGTTCATGTCGGCCGAGCAGGGCCAGGCGTCGAGTCGCAATATCTCCACCTTTTACAACTCCGGCGAGCCATACGAAGTCGAGCGATACATCAATACCGTCAATGGCCCGCGGCTCTTTCTGTTCCGCAACAAGTTCGTCCAGAGCGGCAGCGGCGTCGACGAGCAGTTCCTGATTTGCTCGGGCACCGATATCACCGAGGAGCGCAGCGCGCAGAAGCGCCTGTCGGAACTGGCCAATACCGACGGCTTGACCGGGCTGCCGAACCGCAACGCCATTCACGAAAAAATCAAGACCGCGATCGCGGCCCAGGCCGGCCAGAGCAACCGCGTCGGCATTCTGTTTCTCGACCTGGACAACTTCAAGAAAGTCAACGACCACTACGGCCATGTCGTCGGCGACCGCCTGATCCGTGACGTCGCCAGCCTGATCCAAAGCTGCCTCGGGGAGAGCGACACACTGGCGCGCCTGGGCGGCGACGAGTTTGTCGTGGTGATCGAAAAGTCCACTATCGAACTGCTCGAGGCCACCGCCCAGCGCATTCTTGATCGCCTGCGCACGCCGTTCCATCTCGGATTGATGGAAATCTACACCGGCTGCTCGATCGGCATTGCGCTTTACCCGGATCACGGCGACGGCCTCGAGAGTCTGATTCGCAGCGCCGACACGGCCATGTATGTCGCCAAGGACGCCGGCAAGCGCACCTATCGGGTGTTCTCGCCCGATATGAACAAAAAGGTGGCCGAGTACATGTGGCTCGACACCAACCTGCGCAAGGCGCTCGACGAGCAGCAGTTGGTGCTGTATTACCAGCCGGCGGTGTCGCTTGCCACCGGCGTCGTGCATGGCGTCGAGGCCCTGATACGCTGGAAATCGCCCGAGCGCGGCCTGATCCCACCCACCGAATTCATCCGCTACGCGGAGGAATCCGGCCTGATCGGGCCGCTCGGCCGCTGGGTCATGCAAGCCGCGGCGAACCAGGCCATGCGCTGGAAGGCCAAGGGGCTCAACATCCGGATTTCGATCAACGTATCCGCGCGCCAATTATGCGACACGGACATCGTGAATCACTTCAGCCACGCGCTCGATGTGGCCGGGCTGCAGCCCTGCCTGCTCGACCTCGAATTGACCGAGAGCTGCTTCATCGAAGACGAAGCCACCGCCATCGGCCTGATCAAGAAATTCCGCCAGCTCGGCGCCAAGGTGCATCTGGACGACTTCGGCACCGGCTACTCGTCGCTCTCGCAACTGGCGCGCATCCCGCTGGACGTGATCAAGCTCGATCGCAGTTTCGTTGCCGGGATCGACGCCAATACCAAGTCGCAGGCGCTGGTGCGCTCGATGGCGGCAATTGCCCAGGAGTTGCGTTTCGCCGTGATTGCAGAGGGGGTCGAGACCCGCGCCGAGGCCGATTTTCTGAAGCAGGTCGGGGTCGATTACGCGCAGGGCTTCCTGTACGGAAAACCGATGACGGCCGAGGAGTTCGAAGTTTGGCTGTCGGAGCAACGACGGCTCCGCTTGATCGCCTGAGGGGTCGCCTGTGCGCAGGGGCGCCGCCGCGACGGTCTGCGGTGCCTATCGGCGCTGCTGGCTGAGCTTTGACACGCGCCGGTTCTGCAGCATCACCAGGCGTTCCATGAAGGCCAGGTCCTTCTCCTCGATCGTGAAGGCGGCCCTGACCCAGTCCTCGGTAATATCCATCAATTCGGCGCGCGAGAGCGGCAACACGCGCTGCCGGGCGCGGATCATCGCGCGAATGCCATTGAGCTTGGGGCGCATCACGTCGATGAACGTGCGCGTGGCCAGGTAGGCTTCGCCGGGCTCGAAAGTCTGGTCGACCAGTCCCTTCTGGGCGTACCACTCCGCGGTATGGGATTCGCCGGAACTGATCAACTCCTCCGCCAGCCGCATGTGCGCCTTGCGTGCCACCAGCGAATACCCGCCCATGCCCGGGAAAAGGTTGAATGCGATTTCCGGAAAGCCCAGCTTCACGTCTTTTTGCGCCAGCACATAATGATGCGCCAGCGCGGCCTCGAAGCCCCCGCCCAGCGCGCTGCCCTCGACCATCGCAATCGAAATGGCTCCAGTCCCGAAGCCGGTGAAGATTTCATAGACGCCGTCGATGCACGAGCGCGCGTAAGCCATTAGCGGGTCGCGTTGCCCGGCACGAATGGTTTCGACGAAAAAATCGAGATCACCTCCGACATTGAAAATTTCCGGCACCAGCGAGCCAGTGACCCAGAAATCGAACTGCAATCCCGATTCGCGTGCGACCCGCGCCAAATGAATGATATCGCTGACCAGCGCCTGATTGAAGCACGGGCGCGGTTGGGAGCGCAGCATCATCCACATGATGTTGCGCCCTTCCTCGTAATACGCCGATAGTTGGGAAAGTTCGCCCGCCTCGACAAACGGACGACACGCGGGATGATTGATGAGGTTCATTGACCTTTCCAGTGCTCGATTGTGGATTGGATTGGGTAGAGCCTAACAGGCCGAAGCAGGAAACAGTGTGATGACCCCTCGGGCCGAGCCTTGCGGGCGGCACTCGACTCAAGTGCCGGTAGCGCCCGCCCGGGCGGTGTGAGCGTGATCGGGCGGCGCTCATTATGCCGCGTTTGTCGCGCATCGGAGATCGCATGGAGGGCGACGCAAATGCCTTTGCGGGAAATCCAGCGCGATTCGCCACGAAGGTGGGGGCGTTTGAGAGGGTCAATGTCAAGCCGCTCAGGGTCGACCGGCCGCTTCAGACGGAATCGGGACGCGGGCGCCGATCGGCTTCGGGTGAGGCATAGTACGCGCGCTTTTCCTCGTACATCGCCTGATCGGCCCTCTGCACGGCTGCTTCGAGCCGCTCGCCGGCTCGGCATGTGGCCGCGCCCACCGACAGGCTCAGCGGCGCACCCGGGTAGAACTGGTTATTGATGTCGATCAGCTGGCGTATGCTCTCGATGAGCGCGACACCCCCGCGCTCGTCGGTCGAGGGCAGCAACAGCGCGAATTCGTCGCCGCCGATGCGCGCCGCGTGAAACGACGCATCGGCTGCCTTGGCCAGGACTTCGCCGGCGCGCCGCAGCAGCGCGTCGCCTGCCGCATGGCCCAGTTGATCGTTGGTGCTCTTGAGTCCGTTGAGGTCGGCCATGATGACGGTGACGGGAAACGGTCCCTTGCGTTCGAGCCGGTTGAGTTCGTCGACATAGAACGAACGGTTGTGCAGCTTGGTCAGCTCGTCGTGCTTGCCCAGGAATTCCAGATAGGCTTCCGCCTTTTTGCGGGCGGTAATGTCGGTCAGCGCAACCAGCACCAGGTCCCAGTTTTTTTCGTGACCGGGAAATATCGAGAACTGGAGGTGAATGTTGATTTCCTGTTCTTCGAGCGAGTAATTGAGCACCTCGCGCTGCTGGTGAAACTTGTTGTCCCACAGATCGATCAGCTGTTCGCGAAAATGGGCGCGCATATCGTCGCGAAACACCTCCGGCAGACGGCTCAGGAGCGTCCTTTTGTCGGGCGCGCCGAACATTTCCAGGGTCTTCTGGTTCACGTCGAGCACATGGATTTCGCGCATGCAACGCTCGACGAATTCCGGATGCACATCGGTGAACACGCGAAAGTCGACAATGCCGCGGACCCGCAGATCGTCCAGCAGCCGCTTGATCGCGCTGAAATCCTCGACCCATAGCGAGACCGGCGAGTGCTCGAAAATGCCGCGCGCATACGCCTCGCTCAGCGCCAGGCGGCGCCGCGCGCCCTCCAGCTCCGTGATGTCCTCGACCGACACCAGCACGCGGTCCCAGGTTTGCTCGTGACCGGGCAGCACGGTGCCCTTGAGCAGCACGTCGAGGCGGCGCCCGCCCAGCGTGTAATTGACCGTGCGGCTGAGAAACTCCGTCTGGCCGGCCCAGAGCTGCGACAACTCTTCGATATGGGTGGCGAGCATGTCGTCGCGAAAGACGCTGTCCAGGTTGGCCGTCAGTTCTTCCACCGTGGCCGCCTCGAACATCGTCAGGGTCCTGCGATTGACCGCCAGCACGCGAATGCGCGACGAGCACGCCGCGACGCGCGTCGGGTCCTCCTTGAAGTGCGCGCGCACGTCGGTTACCCCGTCCGCCCGCCATTGCTCGAAGAGTGCGCGGACCTCGCTGAAATCCTCCAGCCACAGCGAAACCGGCGCCAGCGCAAACATCTCCGCTTCGTCGCTCATCACCGCTGCTTCCTCTTGCCGCATACGCCCCGTGTAGACGCTTTTCTGCATGACGCACCCAAATTTCACTGGTTATTTTTTGCCTGCGGCGGCGTGTTCGGCCCCCGGAAACTTCTTATCCGAGCATCATATAGCAGAAGCGGTACCGGCCAATAGCGCCTTGGTACCGGCAGGGCGATTGAACCGCGTGTGCCTTGGCGCGAGGGGTGCGTCGAAGACGGCTCAGGCCGGGTTCAGTTTCCTCAGGATCGCCTCGCCTTGCGCGGTCAAGCGCGGCAAAAGCACGTCGGGTGCGTCGGGTGCAACCGATGTGATTTCCACCAGGCTGTCTTGCTGCAGCGCGTTGAGGTCAGGGTCTGTGAGCGAAATTTGCGTGGGCGCCAACAAGACCAGAAGCAAGGTGGCTAATTCATGATGGGTCAAAAATTTCTTCATCTTGAATCTCGCTTTAACCAGTTGCAGTCGTTGATGGGCAGGTGCCGGGACGTTTGGCTTATCGGCTGGGCTGCCGTGGGGCAGTCGAGGAAAATGAGGTGAAAGTGAGCACTTGCATCATTTTTCCATCGGGAGACGCAAACTGCCTGGAAGCTTAAGACGCCAAGCTTAACGCCGCCTTAAGCGACGCGGGGCGATGCCGCTACCGTGCCGGTGGGAGCAACCCGCGTCGATATGGAGCAGGCCAGGGTGGAGCGCGGCCCGCAACGACTACGAAAACCCGTCATCGGTGATGGAAAGGGTGCGGCAAACGCCCGCACGAATGGCCCGTTACGCCGCACTGCGACACAAAAGTGTGCGGCCAATTGTCGCACCCGTTGCAGTGTGGCTGTGTGTTTAAAAGGCCTGTATCGCGCGTTAATTTTCAATATATTCAGATAATTCCCCTGCGGCATGCGGCGCTCTCTGGTTGCGCGCAGCCTGTATTGGGCCGCTGACGGCCACTCTTACATAAGAGTTTTCGGCATAATTGCGCAGTGAATCAATTTTCCGATACGGCGTAGTCCGGAAAATGAGGCTCGAATAGGTGGCAGGTTGCAATTTGCCAGACCTCAATCTGGCACGGCTTGATCTCGAACAAGTAAACCAAGGACGGTTTTCTCAGCGGTTCCGCGTCGCAGGCGCCGACAATCCGGTGCGTAGTGGCGATTTGGTGCAACCGACTCAATCCGACACCGGCTGGTTCGTGACACCCGACGGGTTGCACCTTCAGAGTGCGCCCTCCCGGAGGCCGCTCGCCCCTCGTCGAGCCCAGTTGGATCACACCCGAAAGGGCGATCGCGATGCGGCAATGCAGCACTCGGCCAATCGGCGCTTTGCCTTTTTGCAGAAGTTGTTCAGGCGGGTCTACCCGGGCAGGCCGGTCGTGGTTGTCCGGAGTTCTGTACAGATTTTGCAATTGCCCACACTTTAGAAGTCGTGAGATGAAAAACGATATAACCAGGAAGTTTTTGACGGCACTGTCCGCATGCGCCGCGTTGTTGCTCGGCGGGTGCGACAACTTGACCCTGCTCAACCCGAAAGGACAGATCGGCGCCGACGAGAAGTCGATCATCATCACGGCCACCGTGCTGATGCTGCTGGTGGTGGTGCCGGTGATCATCATGACGTTCGCGTTTGCATGGAAATATCGTGCCTCGAACAAGCAGGCCAGATTCGACCCCAAATGGTCGCATTCCACCAAGATCGAAATGGTCGTCTGGCTGGTGCCATGCGCGATCATTGCGGTCCTGGCCGTCATCACCTGGAACACGTCTCACACGCTGGATCCGTATCGCCCGCTGGACTCCGATGTCAAGCCGGTGCGCATCGAGGCCGTCGCGATGGACTGGAAATGGCTGTTCATCTATCCGGATCTGCACATTGCCACCGTCAATCAGATCGCGGTTCCGGTCAACACGCCGATCAACTTCCAGATCACCTCGGATTCGGTGATGAATTCGTTCTTCATTCCGCAACTCGGCAGCCAGGTCTATGCGATGGCCGGGATGGAAACCAAGCTGCACTTGATTGCGAACCACGTCGGCACCTATGACGGGATCTCCGCGAACTTCAGCGGAGACGGTTTCTCCGACATGAAGTTCACCACGCTGGCGAAGTCCGACAGCGATTTCGAAGCCTGGGTCAAGCAGGTCAAGGCATCGCCCACGCAACTCGACATCAGCGCCTACCAGGCCTTGGCCAAGCCCAGCCAGAATAACCCGGTGACCTTCTACTCATCGGTCAATCCGCAGCTCTATCACGACATCCTCGCGCAATACCGGGATGGCGGCGCGGACGCCGGCAAGGCGATGACGATGACGATGACGGCCCCGGACACAGAAAAGCAAGCGCAGTCGGGTGCGCACATGGACATGAACATGAACGTGGCCATGCATTCCAGTACCAAGGAGTAAACCATGTTAGGTAAATTGAGTCTTGCGGCTATCCCGTACAATGTGCCGATCGTCATGGGGGCGGTGGGCTTCATGGTATTGGCCGGCCTGACGTTGCTCGGCACCGTCACCTATTTCGGCAAATGGAAGATGTTGTGGACCGAGTGGCTGACCACCGTCGACCACAAAAGAATCGGCGTCATGTACATCCTCGTGGCGCTGGTCATGCTGTTGCGCGGCTTCTCCGACGCGATTCTGATGCGTACCCAGCTGGCCGTGGCCACGGGCGGATCGCTCGGCTACCTGCCGCCTGAGCATTACGACCAGATCTTCACCGCGCACGGCGTCATCATGATTTTCTTCATGGCCATGCCGTTCATGGTGGGTCTGATGAACGTAGTCGTGCCGCTGCAGATCGGCGCGCGCGACGTGGCGTTCCCGTTCCTGAATTCGCTGAGCTTCTGGCTGTTCGTGGCGGGCGCGGTGCTGGTCAATCTGTCGCTGGCCGTGGGCAATTTCGCGCGCACCGGCTGGCTGGCCTATCCGCCGCTGTCCGAGCTCCATTACAGTCCCGGGGTCGGCGTCGATTACTACATCTGGGCGCTGCAGATATCGGGGCTGGGGACGTTGCTCTCCGGGGTCAATTTCGTGGCCACGATCCTGAAGATGCGCGCGCCGGGCATGAAGCTCATGCGCATGCCGGTGTTCACCTGGACCGCGCTGTGCGCCAACATCCTGATCGTCGCCGCGTTCCCGGTGCTGACCGTTTCGTTGGCCCTGCTGTCGCTCGACCGCTACCTCGGGATGCATTTCTTCACCAATTCGTTTGGTGGCAACCCGATGATGTACGTCAACCTGATCTGGACCTGGGGCCACCCCGAGGTGTACATCCTGATCCTGCCGGCGTTCGGGATTTTCTCCGAAGTCATCTCGACTTTCTCGAAGAAGCCGCTGTTCGGCTACACCTCGATGGTGTACGCGACCTGCTGCATTACCATCCTGTCGTTCATCGTGTGGCTGCACCACTTCTTCACGATGGGTTCGGGCGCCGACGTCAACGCGTTCTTCGGCATCGCCACCATGATCATCTCGATCCCGACCGGGGTGAAGATCTTCAACTGGCTGTTCACGATGTATCGCGGCCGCGTCGAAATGACCACGCCGGTGATGTGGACGCTCGGCTTCATGGTGACGTTCGTGATCGGCGGCATGACCGGCGTGCTGATGGCAGTGCCGGCGGCCGACTTCGTGCTGCATAACAGCCTGTTCCTGATCGCCCACTTCCACAACGTCATCATCGGCGGCGTGTTGTTCGGGTATTTGGCGGGCATGACCTACTGGTTCCCGAAAGCGTTCGGCTTCAAGCTCAACGAAAAGCTCGGCAAGCGTGCCTTCTGGTGCTGGATCCTCGGGTTCTACCTGGCCGTCATGCCGCTGTACGTGCTGGGCCTGATGGGCATGACGCGCCGTCTGAACCATACCGACAACCCGCTGTGGACGCCGTACCTGCACATTGCCGTGGTCGGCGCCGGCGTCATCATGCTGGGCATCTTCTTCCAGCTCGCGCAGTTGTATGTCAGCTTCCGCGATCGCAAGCAGAATGTCGACGTGACCGGCGATCCGTGGGGTGGCCGCACGCTGGAGTGGACTACCGCCTCGCCGCCGCCGTTCTACAACTTTGCTCATACGCCGGTGATCCACGCTCGTGACGAGCTGGCCTATCGCAAGGAGCACGGCTTGCCCGTGCGCGACGAAGCGCCCGGCGGCTACCAGCAGATTCACATGCCCAAGAACACCTCGGCCGGCGTCATCATCGGCGGCCTGAGCGTGGCGTTCGGCTTCGCGTTGATCTGGCACATCTGGTGGCTGGCGATCGTCGGATTCGTCGGCATGATCGCGGCGGTCATTTTCCGCAGCAATGACGACGAGATCGATTACTACGTACCGGCCAAGCAAGTCGAACAGACCGAAGCTCAATCTTTTCAACGCATAGCGCCGCAGGCTTAAAACCATGTCGACCAATGTTCTAGAGCAATACCCCGTTCATGCGCATGCCGACGCGCATGCGCATGAACACGCGCACCACGATACCGCCGACAAGACCGTCTTCGGCTTCTGGGTTTACCTGATGAGCGACTGCATTCTGTTCGCGTGCATTTTCGCGACCTATGCAGTGCTGAGCAACGCCACGGCGGGCGGCCCCACCGGCAAGGAACTGTTCGACCTGCACTATGTGCTGATCGAAACCTTCTGCCTGCTGATCAGCAGCTTGACCTACGGCATGGCCATGCTGGCGCTCAACCGCGCCGACAAGGCCCAGGTGCAACTGTGGCTGGGCGTCACCTTCTTGCTGGGCCTGACCTTCGTCGGCATGGAAGTGCATGAATTCCGCCACATGATTCTCGAAGGCGCAGGCCCGGGGCGCAGCGCGTTCCTGTCATCGTTCTTTACGCTGGTCGGCACCCACGGCTTGCACGTGAGCAGCGGCCTGCTGTGGATGGTGGTGCTGATGCTGCAGATCGGCAAGAAGGGCTTGACGGCAACCAACAGCCGACGCCTGATGTGCCTGAGCCTTTTCTGGCACTTTCTGGATATCGTCTGGATCGGCGTGTTCACCGTCGTCTATCTGATGGGAGTCATGTAAATGGAAAACGTCAATACGAGCCATGGCCACGGGCATCTCGACGACACCGCCGCGGCTCACGCCGGGGCGAGCCACGGCAGCGTCAAATCGTACCTGATCGGCTTCGTGCTGGCCGTCGTGCTGACGGTCGTCCCGTTCGTCATGGTGATGAATGGCTCTGCCGCGGCACCCACGCTGCTGGCGACGATGCTCGGCTGCGCGGTGGTGCAGATCGTCGTGCACCTGGTGTACTTCCTCCACCTCGACGGCTCCTCCGCGCAGCGCTGGAACCTGATGGCCTTCCTCTTTACCCTGGTGATTCTGTTCATCGTGGTGGGCGGATCGCTGTGGATCATGTACTACCTGAACCACAATATGATGGGCATGTAAAAGCCGGCGCCGTCGGCGACACACCCATGGCCCGCCCGCGGGCCGGACGCTGGTTGAACGAACCCGCGCTCCGGTCACCGGGCGGGTTTTCTTTTGCCTGCGTGCTTCACGCTTCTCGCAGCGTCTCGATGATCTGCTCGCGCAACCAGCGATTGCCTTCGTCGTTGTCGAAGCTCTCATGCCAATGCACGGTGACCTCGACCTCGGGTATCGGCACCGGCAGCGCATAGACGGCAAATTGCCGGTGCTCGTTGAAATGGCGCGCTACCCGCCGCGGCAGGATGACCATCCAGTCGGTGCGTTGCAGGATCTGCGGAATGACGGTGAAATGCGGCACCCGCAAGGCGATCCGGCGATGCAACCCGGCTGCTCGCAACGAGTCGTCGATGGTGCGGTGGCTGCTCTCGCTCGAGCTGACCGCGATGTGCGAGAGTTCGAGAAAACGCTGGGACGACAGGCTGCGTTGCGGCAGGCCGCTGCGCTTGCGCGTCATGCACACATAATCCTCGTGAAACAGCAGGGCGTAGCGGGTAACCGATTTGAGCGCCGGCAGATTGCCCACGGCGAAATCGAGCTGCCCCAGCCGGAGCGCTTCCTCGACCTTCGCCACCGGGGTCTGTTCGGCCTCGAGCCGCAATAGCGGCGCGACCTGCTGCAGCTTCTCGCACAGCGGCGGCAAGAAGACCTGCTCGCCGATGTCGGACATCGACAGGCGAAAAGTGCGCGTGCTGCTTCGCGCATCGAAATGCTCGGCGTGGCTTAACGCCTCGCGCACCGCGGCCAGGGCGCGCCCCACCGGCTGGGCGAGCTGCTCCGCGGTGGGTGTCGGCGCCATGCCGTTCGGTATCCTGACGAACAGTGGATCATCGAACAGCGTTCGCAGGCGCCCGAGCGCATAACTGATGGCCGGCTGGGACAGCCCCAGGCGGTAGCCCGCATGAGTCAGGCTGCGCTCCTCGAGGATCGCCTGGAACACGCGCAGCAGATTC